>JBCBCD010000776.1:2106-3970 GCA_038530915.1 Bacteroidota bacterium | reverse complement strand
CTATTACATTAATCATCTCTAAATCAGATTGAAGTTCATCCAATCTCTCCTTTTCATTTTCTGTAATATTCATTTTAGATTTAAGTAAATAATATTGATTAAGTTGCCTTTCAACTTCTGGGTCAAAAGAAGTGATAAGACCAAAAAACTTAGATGTAATCAATTGCTCTATTGTCAACCCTTTTGGAGAGGGCAAGTCAGTTAGAGCGATTACATTATCATTCTCATCAAACTTCATTAAGACTACTTCCCCTTTGTTAACCCCTCGTAAACATAGAGGTTCATGTGTAGTTATGATGAAAGTTAAAGCAGGGAAAATTTCCCTCAAAGTTGAAATAATTTGCATTTTCCATTTAGGGTGCAGATGAACACCAATTTCATCAACTAAAACAATTCCCTCCGCAATACTAAAACTGTCCCAAATCTCAAGAACTTCTCTAATTATGTTAACCGTAAGTGTAACCACAGCTTGATAACCAGCACTCAGTTCTTTTAATCTAATTCCAGGTAAATCTGATTTTATTTTGATAAAAAGCTCATTCTTTCCATCCTTGCCTCTTCTTCTGTAAATCAACTTGTCCTCCGGTAATTGTAGAATTTTCTTTAGCTCAACAGCAATTTTATCAAATTCTTTGGGACCTACTTTTTTAGAATCTCCAAGCCATCCTTCAATATTCGGTAGCGCTGCGTATGGGTCAAATAAGTTTTTTAAATTGATTAGGTTATTATCGTAATCAATTTCACCCTGATTTGCCATTAATCGGGTTGACCCAAAACCAAGAATAACAATCTTTGAGTCTTTATGATTAGAGCTGAATTTTTTCGAGCCCCTTGAGAAAAACAACTCTATGGGGTCCTTTATTCCTTCCAGAAAGATTTTTACAGAACCTTCTTTTATACGCGAGTTTCTGTTTACAAATGTTGATGCATCCAGCCCAAGCATATTCGCTTTGTTTTCACCGGAAAGTGTCAAAGCAATTGCTTGAATGACTGAACTCTTACCTGTCCCATTCTCACCAAGTAAAACCATCCAAGGTTCTTCTATGGAATGGGCCTTGGGAAAATCTAGATTAAGGGTTTTAATTGACTTGAAATTTTTAATTTCTATCCTATGAATGCTTTTAGTGCTACTGAAAAATGCTTCTTTATGTACATTCTCTGAGGACTTTAAATTGTAGTTAACATCTCTTTCCTTTTTCACGGTGAAGTTTTCACTTCTTGCTTTTTCCTTATTTACATCCTTAAGGCCTGTTTCTTTGTTGGCTTGAAGCAGTTTGTCATAAACAAGCTCTCCATCTGTACTGTTGATCAAATAGTGATATACGGCTGCCGAATATGGGCTGGAGACATCTGCCATTTTAAGTATTTCGCCTATTATTTCAGATTTAGTTTTTTTATCCATGGCTAAGCCAGCAGATATTAATTTTAATTTGACATTGCTAATATGAAAGCTACGATTCTTGATTAAAGATTCTCGATTTAGATTAAGGACATCTATGGTTATTTTGCCTTTTTCGGTAAGTGCTTCGATAAGGCCATCTTCATGGAAATCAAAATGCTCCTCTATGAAATCCTTAGGGTTACAAGGGTCCAAAAGCAAAACCTGCTCTTTTTCTATTGATAGGTTTTGCCCGTAGTTTAGACGTCTGCCTTGAACCGGAAATCGTGTTCTTTTACTATGATTGCATTCCGCACAAGTTAAATATAGGTTGTCCCACTCGTATGTAAGCCACCAATAATGATTTTGGTTTACGGTACCATCTAAATTCATGGCACCTGTTTTTGGTCTAAAATGGTCGATTAATAATCGAGAAGAATAGTTGACTGGACTTTCACAGTAAGCACACTTGCTTTTGAATAATTT
>JBCBCD010000776.1:0-2096 GCA_038530915.1 Bacteroidota bacterium | reverse complement strand
GGTTTTCAAATCCACAAATAGGTTTTTTTCTGATTTGTGATTTCTTACAACGTAAAAGTCTGTTCCAAAAAGAACTCTACTCCGTAACTTATTCTTCCCTGTATATTGTATACCCTTTAAATGAATATTTTGCTCACTTAAATAATCTTCATGTTCGGCAAGAAAATTATCTGCTTTTTCCAAAGTGTATTTGACAAGAGGATAAACAGATTCTTTGCTTAATATGTAGCTTAAATCAGAATAGATATTATTATACTTTATCAATAGAGAACTAATAATGGAGTACCAATCCGCTCGCTCCCAAATCTGATTTATTTTAGCCCATGAAATATCCCCATCTTCATTTCTCTTAATGAAATTTATACCATCTAAAATGTCCCTCATAAGACGTTGGCTGTAAGGTTCGCGGTCTTGTTCCATGTATCTTATCCATTCATCTTCTCCGCCATAATGAGCAAGGCAAATTTTTAAGTTCTTAAGTATAGAAAAGTCTAGCTCTTCAGCGTTGGGATCTTTTCTAAATGCTTTCCAAACATTCTTTTTGTTCTCATCGGTCACAGCGTCTAAGGCTAATTTAAGTAAGTCCGGCTCCAAAAGGCATAAGTAATTTAGCGGGTGAGTGAAATTCCGCTGAAACGCTCCATTTTTGGTCTCAGGAAGTAATTTTTGAGTTTTGCTATTGTCTTCTTTAAAAACTGGATGGAAATGCCAATTTGCCTTGATTGTGCCTCGATAATAAATTCTACCAATAACGCAATGAGTCATTATGGGAATATGATTTTCTGCTGCATATCTCCAAATTGGCAAAAGATACTCATCAAAGCAATGATACCCTAAGGCTGGGTATATCTTAAAACCACTAAATCTTCTATCTTCCATGTAAGTCTTCACAAAGCATTCTTTTAACTTGATTTTGGAAATTTCTTTGCCAAACTCATCCTTAGACCATTCCCAATCAAAGAAGACCTTTCCTTCTTCCTTTATCCTTCGTGGGTCCAGAAATAAAAAAGGATAGTACTCTGATTTTGGGGCATTCTCCTTATCATTCTTTACAAAATCCCAGATTTCCAGCATCTGACATCTAAAACTAGCTTTCCAGTTTAGTTTTATATTATTCGTAGCGTATTTTTTAGCTATCTCCTTTTGATACTTTGATGGATATGTTTTACCAGCCTTCATATATTCCATATCCATTGGGAGCAAAACCATTGAAGACCCGGCCGGCAATTGATGTAAAGCTCGAAGAGCAATTCTTGCTTGCGTCTTATACGTTGTAGCGAAACGCCCTAGGAGATAATACCTTTCTATTAGCTCTTGGAATTCATGACTAAAAATCTTCTTAATAGCAGGGAAAATTGATTTTACAATGAATAATATGGGTTTTCTACTTGATTTAAGAAATAGAAAAATCGTAATTATCCACAATATCTTAACCCCTTCTTCTAATTCATAATATAAATATTTATTCTTCAGCCATTCACGTACTATAGTTACATACCCACCCAATAACTCATCAATTTTAAAAAGAATTGTCAGATAATCTATAAGATAGATTGCGGCAATGATAGTTAACCAGAAAACGATGAATTTAAAGGGGATTCTTATAATGTAGTTGCCTAATATCCAATATTTAAGCCTTAAAAACTTTGTTCTGAAATAATTCCAAAGCATAACCACCAAAAGCTTATTAAAAGATTTTGAATACCTAAGAGTATACCCGAAGTAATATTTAATTCTAAAGAAGGTTTTTACAAGCCATACTATTGAACCCGTATGAATCAAATAATAAAAAGGCCAAGGAACCAATGTTTTCCCTAAAAAGGGAGGTACAAAATTCCCAGTGAAAACATGGGCATGGCAGTTAACCATTCGTTGTTTTGGCATAACTATTATTTCTTAGATTGGGTTCTGTTGATAAATGAGGTGAGATTTGTTGCGTAACCTAGCATCATTTGCGGGAATAATTTAAAGTTACCAGTATCATAATGTCCCCCTAACCTAAAAAACAAGCCTGATTTTCTGCTGTTAGGGTTAACCAAAGTATAAAGATTTGCCATTACCTTGATGTTGGCAGAATTGTTGGTGGTATTGAACTT
>JBCBCD010000775.1:0-3981 GCA_038530915.1 Bacteroidota bacterium | reverse complement strand
GTGGACTAATTGCACAACTAGATACGATAGGTGATTTAAACTTCCCACCACCAGATGATCCGGCTATTATCACTGTTCAAAGAACTACAAATCAGATAAATATTGATGGAAAATTAGAAGAAGTGGATTGGTCATCTGTTAAGCCAGTTTCCAACTTTTTTAGGCGCGAACCCCGACAAGGAGGTCCCATACGATACCAAACCGAAGTGAAATTCCTGTACGATGACAAGTATCTTTATGTAGGGGCGTTTTGTAAAGATTCGGTAGGCTTAAAAGGCATACGAGTACAAGATCTTCGCAGAGATTTTAGTTGGGGGGTAAATGATATTTTTGGGATTGCCCTTGACCCACAAAATCTCAAGCAGTATGCACAGGCTTTCCAAACCACACCTTACGGTAATCAGCGTGACTTTCAAAACTTTAATGGCAACAATTACGACAATGGCTGGAATACATTGTGGACGGTGAGGACAGAACGAACCGCTGACGGATTTACTGCTGAATTTGCTATTCCCTTTAAAACCTTGCGCTATGATATGCCTGAAGATGGGGAAACAGCCGAGTGGGGAGTGACCCTTGTAAGGTATGCCCGACGTGACATTGAAGTATCCACTTTTCCGGCAATACCACAATCTTTTTCTCCATATCGCATGACTTATGCAGCCAAACTCACTGGCATTGAGGTTCCGTCACCATCAGCCAACATACGAATTGAACCCTATTCTCTTTATCAATATGATCAAATTAAAGAAGGCACCTCTACTTCTTCCACTGGAGATTTCAAAATAGGTGGAGATATAAAGTGGGCACTGAATCCACGTTCCGTTTTAGATTTTACTTTTAATACCGATTTTGCTCAGGCAGATGTAGATAGAGCCGTCAATAACTTGGAGCGATTCAATATATTTTTTCCTGAACAAAGGCAGTTTTTTTTAGAAAACTCAGGGATTTGGGCAGGAGGATCACAACAATCTATTCGCCCTTTTTTTAGTAGAAGAATTGGCTTACAGGGAAGCTTTAATGCAGAGCCAGCTCCTATTGAGTTTGGAACCAGATATACCCAACGTACGGAAAAACAGGCCATAGCTGGATTGTTAGTCCGACAAAGAGCTACTTCTAATTCTCAAGCTTCTAACTTTGGTGTGGCTAGGTATTTGAGGAATTACGGCAGAGAAAACAATGTAGGCTTAATGGTGACTCATAGACTAGATGAGAAGTCTACAGAATTAGGAATGGAAGCAAATAACAATACCACCCTAACCATAGATGGGCAAATCAGACCAACCAGTGAATGGGATATCCAATATCTTTTTTCTACCTCTATTGATGAAACAACTGGTGAAACAGGATTTGCAGGTAGATTTTTTGCTGGCAATACCTCCAATAAGTTTTATTACGGCTGGGTCACAGAATATACAGATGCTAACTACAATCCGGCTATGGGCTTTATAAGGCAAAATGATGTAATTAGTCACAATCCGGGAGGATATTACATTTGGAGACCAAAAAAATTAGATTGGATAAGACGTTGGGACCCTGGTGTTTTTGTAAATTATAATCACGATGCTTCAGATCCTTCTAGTTTCCAGCAGGCTAGCATCTATATTTTCCCTGTTTATTTATGGTTTAAGGATAATAGCTTTTTACAAGTTGCCATAACACCTACCTGGCAAAATATCAACTTTAACTTTGCGCCATTGGGCTTGCAGATTGCTCAAGACAACTATTACTATGTTCGATACCTGGTGCAGTATAATACGGATCAGTCAAAAAAATGGTCAGCCAGTGCTATTTATGACTTTGGGAAGTTTTACAATGGCAACCGGAACACACTATGGCTTTCAGGAAGATTAGCACCTATTCCACAGGCTGCAATCACGATTAATTATGAATACAATGATATCCAGGGAGTAGGGATCGAGCAAGACAACTTATCAACTCACCTCACTACATTAGGTGCAAGATTTGCCTTAAATCCCAGACTACAACTCTCGGCTTTTTATCAATACAACAGCTTTGATGAACAAGGTAGATGGAATGTGAGAGCGAGTTGGGAATATCAACCCTTATCATTCATCTATGTGGTTTTTAACGATACTCAAATCAACAGCTTGACGGAGCCTTTCCAAGAGCAACAGGTAATTTCTAAAATTACTTTTGTTCGACAGTTTTAAGAAAATAATGCTTTCTTTGCCTGATGTACAACTTTTCTTGTTAAAACAGCATCTAAGAACTATATTGTTGGTTAACAGGTACTAATAAGAAAGTCACATATATACATTTATCAAAAGCCAGTTACATGAAGCCATTTGTTTCTACTTTTTTTATTGTGTTATTCATTGGACAATTGGGATGGAGTCAGAAAGGGATAGAAGGATTATGGGAAGGTGAAATGACTTTAGGAGGGATATACTCACACCAAACAGTCAAGTTTGAGATGCTATTACAAAGAAAAGGGAAGCAGGTTTTTGGCAAATCACTCATTCACATCAATGAAAATGAAATCATTCAAATGGAAGTAAGTGGTTACTTTTACATGGATAATTCAGTGTATATGAACGATATTAAATTCATTCCCATGGTAGGTGAGAATGAAGACATGATCCCACCTTACTACCGTAAATACCAGTTTATTTTTGATCGCAGCATCTGGGAGTCTAAGATAGATGGCTATTGGCAGGAAATAAAAGGAGAGTCCTTTGATCCTTCAAGAGAAAGAGGTCGAATTTCACTTAAAAAGATTAAGAAGAAAGCAAAAGCTTAGCTAATTGATCTAAGATCAATTGTAAATTTCTGATATTTCTACAATATCAAAACATTTATTTTTTGGCATATTGTTATTTTCAACCATTAACCAAAACTGAAAACGATTGCTATGCTAAGATTAGTACCATTAAGATTCAACCCTCATTATTTATTTTTCTTTGTTTTAATGGGGTTGTGCTTTACTTCCAAAGCACAATTACCTGATCCGTACACAGGATTTCAGGATCCCATTTTTTCATTTAGGACGTTTGGAACCCCAAGTGTACCATTCTCCTGTACAGGAGCAAGTTTTGACTTTCAGGAAGTTTTTATTGGAGAAAGTGCAAGCAGAACTTTATTGATTAGAAATGAAGGATCAGGCTTGCTTCGTATACAATCACTCGAAGTAGTAGGGAGTTCTAACTTCTCAGTAGCTCCCGCCCTTAGCTCTACCGATGAACCCATTTTATTGGGTGAAGGGGAAGAGTTGATGTTTACAGTTACTTATGAACCTATTACCGCAGGAGATCATGAAGCTCAAGTGGTGGTTCATCACAACGCCTCTCCTTCAAGCCCTTGTTCATTTAAGGTTGAAGGATCTGCTCGTCAAATGCTTCCGGGTACATTGGATGTTTTGTATGTAGGAGACGATATCACTTTTCCAATAACATGTGGTGAAACGACTTTAGAGTTTCCGGATGTTCCAGTTGGAGAAACAAGCACACAAACGATCATAGTGAGAAATATTGGTGATGCGCCTTTGACAATTGTTAATTACGCATTTTCGGGCTCAACAGATTTTTCTTTACTCTTCTCACCAACACCAGTGCCCTTTACCCTCGCTCCAGGAGAAGAAATAGTTTTTACACTTGGTTTTACCCCCTCGAGCCCGGGAGAAAAAGAGGGATATATAACTTTCTACACCAAAGATAGAAAATGTACTTTTCCATTAGAAGGAGGAGGCTTGGATGATGGAGAACCCTTTATAAGTATTTTTGATCCGGATGGAAACCCAGTATCCTGTGGTGGAAGTATTTATTTTGATTTGTCAGAGACAAATCCAGGACCTGTAATTTTTGGGTTCTATTTTACTTTTCGCAATTATGGTACAGAGGATCTGCTGGTATCAGGCTCAGCGAGTATAGAAGGTGTTCCCGGAAGTAATGTCCCTATAGATATGTTCACTGTTGAGTCACTAAGGATTCTAAAAAGATGAACTCTAGTGGCTCAACAGTG
>JBCBCD010000774.1:0-3982 GCA_038530915.1 Bacteroidota bacterium | reverse complement strand
CCTTTGGGAAGAACCCATGCATTTTTTATTTCCAGGTATAGGTGATCAAGAATCAGTTTGCGATAATCATCAGGAGTAAAAGGAGCTGTTGGTAAAACCTCAGAAGGGTCATACATGGCCGTCTGACTCAGGTCGAGGGTTTTGTCAGACTTAGAAAATAAAAGACGCTCTATATCCAGACTGGCTTTATAGCCCAATTCTGTAAGCGCATAGCACAATTGTTCTAATATTGTAACACCTGGGTCGTGTACATTGTAATCTGTCCAGATATCACCTGAAAGCTGTTGTGCGATATCAATGCCTTCATTTTTGAGGGCACTGAAATCCATACTTTTAGGATACTGTAGGTTTTTTTCTATGCTAACAGGCTGATTATTGCTCATTTGGATGATTTGAAGACTCATTAATATCGTTACTATCTTCCGCTGAATACTGTTCGTTGACCTGAGCGTTGATTTTACCGATTAGTTGATATACTTCTTTAAAGGGTTTTTCCCCTAAAGCAGAGAGTATTAGGCTAATTTCTTCCGTACTTAAGTTCAATTGATATTCTCTGGACATGCTTCCTTTTTATCTTTTACTTGGTTTTATGGTTATACCTCCTGAAGGTTTTGTTTTTATGGTCGCTTTTTTCACTGGTGCTGCTTGATTGCTCATTACAGCATTACCACTACCTCCACCAAAATCTTGGTTTTCATTTTCAAAATCCTTGTCCCATACTTTGGTTAATCGATAATAAATGTTGGGAACACCACCATTTGGCATTCCATGTCTGGACCTGGAACGTATTTCCAGGCTATAAGTCGCAGCATCACGACTACTGCCTTCTTCTTCTACCCAGCGAAATTTGATTCTATTCATAAATCTGCCCCACAACCACCTACTGGAAGCATCTACAGATTTTACTTTATTGTAATAACCATTTTTGCCTGACATCATCAACAAAGCATGAGTTAAGCCAAAACGCTGGTCGTTTTTATTGTAGATATGAGCAAAAGCCTCATAAGCCTGACAGTCGCTGATTCCGGTTAAAACAGTATGCCACTTACCATTGGCAGGAATAAACCCACTGTTGTAAGTACCCACAAATCCTTTTGCAGCGATAATGCCATCTACATGTAATCTAAAGTTGGGATTGGCATTGCTAATACCGACATTACCCCCGTTTTTGATGAATATTCGTGAAGTATTACCTTCGGAAATATTCAAGCCTTCTGCTTTAGTGCCTTCAGCACCAAAACTCATTTTCCACACCGGATTTTCATCTAAACTCTCATAAAAACTGATCAGTGCTTTGGACGTACCCTTATTGTCCAATTTCAAACCATGATTGTCATCAATGTCAATACCATCTTCCAACTTGTTTAAAGTGGAAAGAACAAAGCTTTGTAAATCATCGTCATTAAAGCGTTGGAGTAGGGTACTCCTATATAATTGTTGAGCCATTTGACTATATTTTTATGTTTAGCGTGTGGAATGTTTTATCATCGGTATCATCTTCTTTGTCTTCTGCTTTCTTGATCAAAGGTTTGATCTTGATAAACTTTGAACGACTGAAGATATTATACCTGTTTCTAAAAGGCACTGGTGGGGTCACTTTTTCAGCATCTTGCTCTATTTCTTCTCCTTCTATGATTTCTATTTTGTGAAAGTCATCCGGTATGAGTACCGCCCAGGGCTTGCTCGCATAAATCACTTTGATGTCTTCTTGGCTATCTGCGGTATCTTCAAGGCTAAAATTACCATCCGACTCCTCAATGATATGTAAGATAGAGAAAGCAGTAATGAATTTGATATATGGCAGAGAAGCAATATGGTTTTTTAAGCCATCCAAAAAGATACTTCCTCCAATGGGCAGTGCTTCTGTTTTATCAAAATACCAAGGACAAATATATCGCTTAACGTCCTGCCTGAATGCCTTGATGAATTGGCCAATCTTACTGTTGTCCGTGAATTTTATTTTACAAAAAACTCTGATGTATTCATAAGAAGGATTACGGACACTTATAGACGTAAAAGGAGAACTAAAGTCTGAAATATAACTCTTAATCCGATTCAATTGCCTATAATTAACAGAAGGCGTTAAATCTTCAAGGTATTCACTCTTTTTAGGCACAACAACAATAACAATTCCATCATCTTTTGAAATGCCGGACTTAATGGCATTCGTATTATCATCACTTTCTGATTGTTCTAAAGCCGGAAAATCAGGATGACTTAAGTTGCTCATACTTTTAACCTGGAATAGATCGTGAAAGGCATTCAAAATGATCTTCTCAAAATCAGAATGTGTGACTGCTCTGTTTTTATGCTTTAATCTTTCACTAATTCTGGCAAAATATTCCTGATCATTTTCACGGGCTTTACCTCCTGCCGACTCATATGGCTGGTTAACCAAACGAACTTCAGGAATATTGGTTTCCAGGGTATCAATGGAAAATGGAGCCAGGGCCCTTCTTAGCCTTTCACTCTGTCCGTCATTTACCCAATGGGCCTGTACAGCTTGAGTATGAACAGATAGCGTATGACACAACATTTCAACAGATCCTCTAACACTTGCACGCAGCCAATACTTTTCTGGTGCTAAAACCGTAGAACGCATCGAAATATCCGCAGGCAATCTGATTTCTACTATTCCTGAGGTAGTAAAACCATCCGTTGTATCTTGCAAGAAATGTTCTCTGTCAACTGTTTTCCAGAGATTGTTTCTGGATAAATAAGACCAACTCACCTCTGGCGCTTGTTTGTTGAAACTTTCAATGGTTGTCACTGAAACGAGTTGGAAAAAGATGGAAATAATTTGATTGGGTTTGATTTGTTCCAGTCCCACAAAAAGATAACCATCTTCAGCATAATCCGGCAAAAGAGTGACTTGCTGTTCTGATCTTGCTCTATTGGGAAAAACTCGCTCCACCCCATAAGGATGTACATGATAGATCTGCTGATCGTGGCGATAGAAGTTTTTTGCCACATTTACATTCAACGAAGATTTGTAGGACAGAGAAAGAGACCTCAGCAATGGTGCTTTGGGTTCATTAGGAATGGAAATGCTGTTTTCTGACAATCCTTCATCCTTATTGGTCGACTCAGCTATGATTTTTGCATTTTTCGACATAGCCTGAGTGATGACGCGTTGGTATTCATTGTGACCAAAGGCTACATCAGGCTCGAGAAGTTCCATCTTAATATAACCAGTATTGGTTTCATTCTGGTATTCATTGAGTGATGGCAAATAAGGATCCGGGATGATTTTCATTTTTTCCAATGCCGCATCTTGAAGCAGGAAAGTGGATCTTATTTCACGCTTTAAAACGTTTTTCTCTTGTTCGTGAGGTAAGGTAAACAAAGGGTAGGTAACATCACTTTCAGCATCTTCAGGAATGAACTCATTTCTTACTAAAGCTGAAAACTTGACCTTATAATCGGTGGCTTTGACTTTATAATCCTTGTAGTAATCATTAAACTCTTCAACAGACGGTTGTAAGTCGTGCCAATCGAATTTTAGATTAAGGGCATCTATGGGTTTCCTGAAAATCTCAGGACTACCTACCAATAAATAGGAGCCTACTTTGGGAATAGGACCAAAAGGATTAAATGGTTGTGTACTATCTACTTCTCCTATATCATTGTACAATTGGAAACGTTTCATGCCTTCTACCTCGACAGCTATTCTCAGGTTGGCAATTGTCAAAGAACGAATGAACGAATAGAGGAAAGGTTCCCTATCGTGATTGAGTAATATCTTCAAAATGGGGTGTTGAGTATTGTATCTTTCATCAGGAAAAGTTTCCCTATTGAATCCAACTATTGCCGGGAAGTTGTTGGGGAGCGAAAATTCTATCTGTAAATCTTTGAACCGAATACCTCCTTTTTGCTCCGGTAAGGTGATCTGAATGTTCTGAGGATCTATTTCCACCCAACCTCTTGCTCCTGTTAAATAAACGCTTATATTTCTTTCTTTACCGGTGGTATTAAAAATAGT
>JBCBCD010000773.1:0-3987 GCA_038530915.1 Bacteroidota bacterium | reverse complement strand
TGAAAAAGCTGAGTGATGGTCAGCCCTTTTTCAAAAAGTAAGAAGCTCCGTCATGAATATTTCCAACAACACACAAATTCCTTGGGAGGCGACATCTTTGGTAGATGACTTTTATTTTAATCCATAGCTAAAAAGCCATATTGTTTTTAAAAAGCATGATCGACTGTTTTTCAACATAACCATACACTTTTTTATTTCTGTTCGTTACCGAAATAGTGACACCACCAAAAGGGCTATATTTTTATTCCTACCTGTAATGAAGAATTAATGAATATTTAAACCTGGGGCCCTCAAATAAGAAAATTAATTCATATATTTATTCCACATTTCTTTCCTCCCTTAGAGGTCGTTCTCATACCACATACAAGTCTAATCTCTTATTAATGTGTTGTGCTACATGTTCTGGCATTTTGCCAGTATGTGTGCGCTGAACTTGCTTTTAGCAGCTAGCTAAAGCTAAAGCATACTTGAAAACAGAACGAAATCAATCACACAACACAAGACCAAAATAAATCCACTTCAATTGATATAAAAAATTTCAACATGAAAAAAACATTGACACTACTGGCTATCCTCTGTGGATTCTTATCCCTATCCGCACAGGATCAGCTGGCACCCAAAAACGTACAATTTTTGAATGGACTTACTCAAAACCCCAATTATAAGGTGCAAAAAAACTTGCGGGCTTTACCGGCGCATTTGTCGCAAGGTGCTTGTGGGACTGAAGTAAATGATTCATCTGAATCTTTCATGCAAGACATGCAGGAAAAGTACTTAGATTTTGCCAGCAATTTTAAATTGATGGACATCCGTGCGGAGGAAGAAATCGTTTACCTGGCCATGCAGTTTTATGTCGTCCGTCAGGATGATGGTACAGGTGGTGCGTTAGGCGTTGATGTGCAAACTGCTCTGGACAATGTCAATGACATTTACTTGGGAGCAGGTATCCAGTTTTTCCCCGATGAAACCATACAATACATCAATGCTAGCGAATATTTCAATTTTGATGCCAATGAAGAAGAAGACTTGTTGGATATCGCATACAAAGCCAATACCATAAATGTGTATATTGTAGATTCACTAACAGCAAATGGTCGAGAACTCTGTGGATATTCTTATTATCCCAATTCAGACAAGCCTGATATAGTAGTACTGGACAAAGACTGTCTGAATCTTTCCACCTTTCCGCATGAATTAGGGCATTTCTTTGGCTTATACCATACGCACGGACCCAGCAATTGTGGCAATACCACTGAGTGGGTCGATGGACGCAATTGCTCTAATGCCGGTGATTTGGTTTGTGATACACCTGCTGATCCCAACCTTTTAAGGAGATGCCAAACTTCTCTGGTTATAGATTGCAAATATGTGGGGACTGCCCGAGATCCTTTTGGCCGCAATTATGCTCCATTAACTGACAACCTGATGTCTTATGCTCCCCATCAATGTCGCAAAAATTTTACGGAAGGTCAGTATGCTCGTATCCGATTCTTTTATGAAAATGGCAGAGAATACATCAGAACCCTTCAAATTGCTGCCTTTGCAGTGGATCCCGATACCTTGTTTTTTGATCAGCAAGGTAGCACACAAAGTGTCAACGTTACAGCTAGTGATTTTTGGATTGTTACTGGGAGTGTGGACTGGGTTTTTGCTTCTACTTCCATTGGGATTGGTACTCGTTCGGTAACCATTTCATGCGCACCTAATACTTCATCTGGCACTCGATCGACTAGCATTACTATAAGTGGGGTAGAAGGAGCTGAAGATGTCGTCATTATTCAGGAAGGTGCGGAAGTGAACTTATCAGTTGATCCCGATACCTTGATACTGACTGCTACTTTGGCAGCTGACTCTTTTGCCATCAATACGAATACGGCTTGGACTACTTCTACCAATGTTGATTGGTTGTCTTTGGATCAAACTGAAGGCGCTGGAGATGCCATTGTGAATGTCACAGCTTTAGAAAATATATTTACTCAAACAAGGCAAGGAGACATTTACGTGACCACGGGAGAAATTTTGGATACAGTGACAGTTATTCAGATAGGAGCAAGTCCAGTCTTAGCACTGAATACGGATACACTTAGAGTTGGCCCTGCTGCAACTGAGGAGTTGGTCAATATAACTTCAAATACCGATTGGGAAGCATTTGCTTTGGATAATTGGGTGATGGTAAGTCCTGCAAGTGGAAGTGGCGATGAGGTTTTGACCTTGTCTATTGGAGAAAATCAAGAATTGTCCTCTCGTATTACTTATGTCTATGTGACTATAGGCGAAGATGTGGATACCGTTTGGGTTTATCAGGAAGGGCGAAGTTTGATTACGTTGCAGGTAGATCCTGATGTTATTGAGTTAGATGAACTTGGTCAGACTACTGCTGTTACTATAAGCTCTAATGGGAATTGGACAGTTACTGCATCGGATGATTGGCTTACACTGAATCAAAACATTGGCAATGGTGATGCAAATCTTACGCTCACCGTTGAGGAAAATACTTCGGGTTCAGATAGAATGGGACAGTTATTTTTTGAGACCATTGATCAGGTAGATACCTTGACCATTTTTCAAAGTACTCAGCAATTGAATTTTCCCAATGGTGAATTGCAATTAACGCCTTTTGCAGGCACTATTTTGGGTAAAATCAAGATAGGAACGGGTTATGCAGAAGAAGGCGATCTTCTGGCTGCTTATGACGAGACAGGCGTTCTGTGTGGTTTCTCTTCTGTTATCATCGAAGAGGGGATTGCCTATATGGCTATGACTATTTATGGTGATGATCCTAATACGGAAGTGGACGAAGGAGTTGGCTCCGATGAAGGCTTTACATTGGAACTATTGGATGTTTCTGATGCCATTATTTACTTGTATGGTGGTGATTTCAATCCGTTTCTTTTTAGCTGGCAAAATAGCAATGGGGCTCCTATGCCACCCTATAACGATATAAACACTGTATTTAATTTCTTAAATGAACCTGTTCTTGATTTGGTAGAATTAAAAGCTGGCTGGAATTTAATTTCAATCGATGTAGAACCAGAAGACAGCAGTGTAGCGGCACTTATGTCTTCTCTTTTACCCGGTAACCTTGAAATAGTGACCGGATTTGAAGAAGAAGCCATTTTCTACGATCCAAATGGACCAGAAGAACTGAATACATTGACTCATTTCCGGAAAGGTTCTGCTTATTGGGTAAAGGTCATCGAAGAGGATTTCATCTTTGCTTTTGGCCCCGCCATAGATGAAAGTTACCGAAAACCATTACGTATAGGATGGAATTTAGTGGGGTATCCACCAATAGATCCTCAAGGTGTATCTGACTATTTTGCAGACTTGCTGGCCGATGGTAGCTTGCAATATGTTACTGGCTATGATGAAGGCACTACTTTCTTTGATCCAAATGGACCTGACTTTTTAAACAGCCTTCAACAATTGAGTAATGGTTATGGCTATTGGGTAGATTGGAATCCTGGCGAAAAAGCCTTGGCAGTAAAAAACAATCAATTCATGTTTGTTGGAGGAGAAACTCCAAAAGACATGAAAGAAAACAGCTGGTTCTTGTCTCTTGAGGATGGTACAATAATAGGAGAAATTCAGAGATACAATATCTACTTAAAGACAAGTCCAATTTATGCTGATAACCCACAAACTGAAAGAGTGGAAGGTCCAAAAATTGGCCAAAAAGTAGGGTTGATAAACTCAAAAGGAATCAAAGTAGGGGAATTTGATTTTGTAGGAGATTACAATATTCACAGAGTGAAATGGATGGGCGAAATGAAAGAAGAATTGAACTTGACAATTTTTCCAAACCCAGCAAGGGCAAGGGTTCAGGTGCGATTTGGTGCAAAAGAAAACACCATGTATCAGCTGGAATTAATCAATCATTTGGGCCAAACAATACGTTCGCAAAGCGAAAAAGTGCAATCCGGTGCAAGCTTGCAAACTCATTTTGATGTGCAGGGGCTGAGTAGAGGTAAAATCGAAGAGCACACG
>JBCBCD010000772.1:0-3988 GCA_038530915.1 Bacteroidota bacterium | reverse complement strand
TTCTGGGTGCTGCTATTTTTACAAATGGCTTGATTGCACCTTTTGCCTTAGGTGCTTCTGCAGCTGTAATGGGAATCACTGCCGTATCAGGAATGATAGCACCAGATTATAGTATGAGGCTCTTGTTGATTGGCGATGTAAAACTGAAATATATTGTAGTTACCGTTATTTTAATAGATTTATTCAGTATCTCTTATGGTGGAAATACAGGTGGCCATGTTGCTCACTTAGGTGGGGCTGCAATGGGTATCCTCTTTGCATATCAATTGAGACAAGGGAATGATTGGTCCATTTGGTTGAATAAGATTATTGATAGAATTACGGGGCTATTCACAGGTAGATCTTCTGGTTCAAGTAGGCGTAAACCTAAAGTAGTTTATCGCAATACAGAGAAAATAAGGAATAAGAAATCCGAAAGGCCATCAAGAAGAGGGAGAGCAAAGTCCGATTCAGATGTTAACCATGAAGAAAAACTCAATGCCATCCTTGAAAAGATCAAGGAATCTGGTTATCAAAACCTTACAGAAGAAGAAAAAGAGTTTTTGGTAAATGCAAGTAAGAAATAGCTAACCTACTTTCACGCAACTTGCCTTTAACGAGCTGTGTGAAAAAATGATCCTAAATGGCGTGAAAAGATCTTACTACTGGCTGAGATGGATAAACATATTCGTAATTGTCGCAACTTTATTAGTTTATGTTGCGCCTTCCATTAGTCCGGCCCTATTCTGGCCCATGGCTCTATTAGGAGTCTTCTTTCCTAGCTTGGTCTTGCTCAACTTATTTTTTGTAATGCTCTGGCTAGGACTCAGAAACCGCTATTTTTTAATGTCTTTAGTTACATTGATTGTAGGTTTCAATAACCTTGGGTTGTTGATTAACTTTAATTCTAAGTCAACCTCAACAACGAACGCTATTAATATTTCTTCCTACAATATTCGCAATTTATCATCTAAGCTCATAGGGAAGTCACAAGATCAAACCTATGAAGATTTTTCAAAAGTTCTTTTGGAGCTTGATGCAGACATTATGAGTTTTCAGGAGTTTTCCAATTCATCAAATCGATTAGTAAAAATTAAAAGTTTTGCTGTAGATAAGGAGCAGTTGGATTATGAAGTTTATCAACCGGCTTATAGTATGCTGGCCATTTGGTCACGCTATCCCATCATCAAGAAAGACATTCACTTTTTTACCGGAACAATAAATGGCTATCAATGGGCGGATGTTAAAGTAGGCTCAAAGACCTTTAGAGTATTCAACCTGCACCTTCAATCCAATGCCATTTCTAGTATTGCTGATGATGTAGCTGCCAATGGTAATATAAATGATAAAAAGACTTGGCGACAATTTAAAAGCATGATTGGTCGGTTTAAAAGAGCTGTAATTAAACGAGCAGATCAGGCAGAACATGTGGCCGAAAAAATTAAAGAAAGCCCTCATCCGGTAATTGTCATGGGCGATTTGAATGATGTACCTCAATCTTATTCTTATCGGCTGATTTCTAAAGCACTACAAGATACTTTCAGAGAAAAAGGAAATGGATTGGGTTTTACATATGTAGGACCTATACCTGGTTTAAGAATTGATTATATTTTTGCCGATCCGAATCTAAAAGTATTGAATTTTGATAGAGGAAATCGAAACTATTCTGATCACCGACCCGTTAGTACGACATTGGGATGGGATTAAATAATCCAAGTTGTGATTTATACACTAACCTCCATAATTAATTCAATTGCGAGCTTGATCACAACTTGAATTAATTAGTATAGTATTTCTACTTTATTATTTTTGTGTCCTGTATATTAATTCAAGCTAGTAGGACCACCGATCTTGCTAGCTTGTATTGTACAAGTTTTTGAGTTTTCAAATCAAATTTTCCATGAGCCCAACAAAAACTCTAACACTATACAATAGTGGAAGTCGTCAGAAAGAAGAATTTAAGCCCATGAATGAGGGATATGTAGGGATGTATGTATGTGGCCCTACGGTATATAAAAATGTACATTTAGGTAATTGTCGCACATTTGTAAGCTTCGATATTATTTATCGCTATTTAATGTATCTGGGGTATAGAGTACGCTATGTAAGAAATATAACAGATGTGGGACACCTATTGGATGATGGAGAAGATCGCATTTCTCAAGGTGCCAGAGTAGAAAAACTGGAACCTATGGAAATCTCTCATAAATACACCAATAGTTTTCACGACATGATGCGCACCTTCAATGCTTTGTCTCCAAGCATTGAACCTAGAGCTACCGGACACATTCCAGAACAAATTGAAATGGTTCAGGCCATCATTGACAATGGCTATGGTTATGAAGTTAATGGTTCTGTTTACTTCGATACGATAAAACTCATAAAAGAAAAAGGAGTTTATGGTGATCTTTCAGGAAGAAAAGTAGATGAACTGTTGGCAGAATCTCGTGACCTGAAAAAACAAGACGAGAAAAATCATCCTGCTGATTTTGCCATTTGGATGAAAGCTTCTCCCGAGCACATTATGAGATGGAACAGCCCTTGGGGCGAAGGCTTTCCGGGATGGCATTTAGAATGTTCCGCTATGAGTACAAAATACCTTGGCGAAGAATTTGATATACATGGCGGTGGCAATGACCTCAAATTTCCTCATCACGAAAATGAGGTAGCACAAAATGTGGGTTCTTGTAATCATACAGGAGCCAGGTATTGGTTGCACACCAATATGTTGCTATTAAATGGTAGTAAGATGTCAAAAAGTGTGGGCAACACCATCTCGCCTTATGAACTGTTTTCTGGTGAGAGTGAGCATATCTCTAAAGGCTATAGTCCAATGGTAGTCAGGTTCTTTATGCTGCAAGCTCATTACCGTTCCACCATGGATTTGACAGATGAAGCACTGCAAGCAGCTGAGAAGGGATACAATCGAATGATGGCAGCCCTTAAAGTACTAAGAGAAATGGAGCATCCTGGCAAGGGAAGGGAAGGGGCATTAGATAAAGAATTGAAATCACTAATTGAGCAAGTACATGCAGAGATGAGTGATGATTTCAATACCCCAAAAACACTCGCTAAGCTTTTTGAAATAGTGCCTAAAATCAATGGACTCCAAGGAGGACAATTGTCTTTCAATGAGGTGACTCCTGAGACTATAGATTTACTCAAGCAAACATTTCATGACTTCATTTTTAATGTGTTTGGCTTGAAGGAAGAAGAAGAAAACCAAGAAGACGAAGGAGTAATGGATCACTTAATGAAACTAATTATTGATTTAAGACAAGATGCCAGAGCAAAGAAAGATTGGTCTGTTTCAGATAAAGTACGAGATGCTTTGAATGAAGTAGGCATCCAATTGAAAGACTCTAAAGAAGGAACTACCTGGGATAAATAAGTCATATGTCATGGGTCATAAGTCATCCTACATGGCCTATGACCCATGACCCAAAAAAAAGACGGTGCAGTTTTATGTCCTGTTATTAATGCTGGGAGCTTTACAGGGAATAGTATTGGGTGTATTACTGTTCACACAGGCATCTGTTAATAAGCTTGCTAATAAAGTATTGGCCTACCTGTTGTTTTTCATGTCTTATCGTTTATTGGTTGAAGCTAGTGTTTATTATGGTTATGCATGGGTGAATCATTGGAGTTATCATTTGCTATTCGAATATGATTGGATTTACGGGCCATTGATCTATCTATACATTTGCTACTATCTGATTAAAGATTTTAAATGGCAGCCTGGTTTGTGGGTCCTTTTTATTCCGGTAGGAGTGGAGTTTTTGTTTAGCAACTGGGTTAAAATTCAAAACTTCTTCTGGGATGGGAGTACAGATAGTTTGCCATTTTTAGGTTCGGAAAGTTATCAATTGTGGGAACATACTCCTTTTCAGTTGGTGGTTATGTCTATACTTACTGTTTATTATTCTTTCCGATCTACTCAATTGGTCAATAGATTAAGAACAGACAATAAGATAGAAATTACGAAAGATGGCTTGAAATGGATTCATCA
>JBCBCD010000771.1:0-3991 GCA_038530915.1 Bacteroidota bacterium | reverse complement strand
TGATTCAAAATCCATCTTTTTGTGCTCATAAAACTATTTTAGAATAAAGTCTACTAAATATACTTTTCTTACCTCATTGTAGCAAGAAAAGTATATGTTTTTTGATCTATTAATCAACCTGTTCGAATAGTGAATCTACAAAAGCACGTTTGTTAAACACTTGCAATTGATTAATTTGTTCCCCGACACCTATGTATTTGATCGGAACTTTAAATTGGTCAGAAATACCTATAGCCACCCCACCTTTGGCTGTACCATCCAGTTTGGTTAAGGCTAATGCACTCACATCAGTAGCTTCAGTAAAATGTCTGGCCTGCTCGATGGCGTTTTGACCGGTGGTAGCATCCAAAACCAATAGCACTTCATGAGGAGCACCATCCATGCTTTTATTGACGGAGTTTTTGATCTTACTCAATTCTCTCATCAAGCCTATTTTGGTATGCAAGCGCCCAGCTGTATCAATAATGGCAACATCACAATTGTTTTCCTTGGCATATTTGACTGTTTCGAAAGCTACAGCTGCAGGGTCTGTATTCATTCCTTTGCTGTAAAAATCACATCCAACACGATCAGCCCATATTTTCAATTGGTCAACTGCTGCTGCTCTAAAAGTATCACCTGCACCCAAGACTATTTTTTTGCCTTGTTGTTTATACTGGTGAGCTAATTTTCCAATGGTCGTTGTTTTTCCTACACCATTTACACCCACTACCAAAATGATACATGGACTAGCATCAGAAGGAAGGTGATAGTCATCTATATCAGCTGTATTATTCTCAGCTAATAAATTGACAATTTCTGATCTCAGAATTTCATTGAGTTGAGCAGTGTTTAAGAATTTATCTTTTCTAACTCTGGATTCGATTCGTTCTATGATCTTGACAGTAGTATCAAGTCCTACATCAGAAGAAATGAGTATGGCTTCCAGTTCATCTAAGACTTCGTCATCAATAGTGGATTTTCCTGCTACTGCTCGGGTAAGCTTACCGAAAAAACTAGACTTCGTTTTTTCCAGGCCTTTATCTAAATCTTCTTTTTTTTCTTTGCTAAAGAAGTTTTTTAAAAAACTCATAGGCGAAGGTTTTAAATATGCGCTATATAACTATATACGCAAAGAGGCTTTCCTACCTCTTGAGAAAAGCCTCTTTGCAAATTGAATAACAATTTAAGATTACTTGTAGTTTGCCAAGTAGTCTTTTACTTTTTCTTTGTGTATCATTTGTACTTTATAAGAATACTTTCCAGTCTTCTCATTTTTGATACTTACTACTACCTTAACGAAATCACGACCCGAACCAGCATTGGCAGCACGTTGTGCTACACGGGCGTTCTTTGATACCTTAGCCATAATATTTCATTTAAACTGTAAGGAAATTGGATTCTAAATATACGCCAAATTCCATTACAAGTAATACAATTACTTAATTTCTCTGTGAACAGTTACCTTCTTAAGGATGGGATTGTACTTTTTCAATTCCAATCTGTCAGGAGTATTTTTTCTGTTCTTTTGGGTTACATACCTTGAAGTACCAGGCATTCCTGATTTCTTGTGCTCTGTACATTCAAGAATGATTTGCATTCTATTACCCTTACTCTTCTTAGCCATCTTTCAATAATTTGAATATTGAGTAAACCAATTATTTTTTTTCTTCTAAAACTACACCAGTATCTACGCCTTTTGACTCTAATTTTTTCAAGTATTCGTAAATTCCAAGCTTGTTGATCGTACGAATAGCACTTGTAGAAACCTTTAAAGACACCCACTGATCTGTTTCAGGAATGTAAAAACGCTTCTTCTGTAAATTAGGAAGAAAACGACGCTTCGTCTTTCTGTTAGAGTGAGAAACGTGATTCCCTACTATTGGGCGTTTTCCTGTTAGTTGACAAACCTTAGACATATCTCTATTATTTAAGCTATTTGCTTACTTAAGTAGTTACCAAACTTAAACTATAAAATTTAAGCGGCTTCTTTTTCAGTTACTCTGCGTTGAAAAGTAGTTGCGATGCGTATCGTGCCTACTTTTTGCCTAGATTAACAGAAAAACCTACTTAGCTAAAATTTATATTTCAATTCTGTTAACTACTTATGAAGTGAAACGGAAAAAAGCAGAGCCTTTTTCCGTTTCACTAATTAAAATGTGATTCCGTCAGGGTTCGAACCTGAAACCTCCTGATCCGTAGTCAGGTGCTCTATCCAGTTGAGCTACGGAACCATACAATCATCGATTGCGGATGCAAAGATAAGTCTTCTATTTAAAAAAGGAAAGGAAGACTTATATTTTATTCTAATTAATTTGTCTTAATGAACTTTTTATACAGTTTCCTTTGTAACTGTTCAGCTGTTATACTTAAAATATAAACTCCAGCATCTAATTGGGAAATGTCAATATCTTGAATCTGAAGATGTCCTATACCATTGGAAGTCAACGATTTTTTCCAAACCACCTGTCCTAAGGTGTTAGAGATCGAAATTTCATGCTCACCATTGATTTCATACAGGTACTCTACTTTTAATAGTTGGGAGGCTGGATTGGGATACACTTTATCAATTCTTATGGGAGTCGTTGCAAATGCATCACATCTTCTTTCAGCCAATTGCATACTTCTGAAAGCATTGATTCGACCACCGGAAATTGTCAAATTCTGTAAACCTTCTACCTGATCAGTGCCACTAATAATAGCTTCCTTGACAAGTTGCGCTATTTCAGTCGGATTGTCATATGCTTCTTGTTCATATCTCAAACACAAGTTGCTATACAAGAGCGCTATGAGTCCGGTAACATGGGGAGCAGAAGCGGAATTGTCATTGAATCCACCATATTGATTAAATGGTTTTGTTGAATAGGAATTATCTCCGGGAGCTCCCAAATGAACCGTTCTTCTACCAAAAGAAGAATTACTTGCCTTGGTATCATTTTCCAAAGTGTTCAGTACATTGATTAAAGAAGCTTCAGGACAGCTTGCCGGTACATCACCGGCTATATCAATATCGACGTTGGTATTGGAAACCCCTACAGCGGTCAAAACCCCTACTTCATACAATTGGTTGTACATACTTCCCCAAATGGGTTCTTCCGAACAAAAAACACTGTTTCTTCCAAAGGAAGCATTGGTAGCAACAACAAATGCACCTTCTTGGCCTTGACTTTGGTTGTATTTGTTGCGTTGATCGACAATATAATCATAGGCTGATACAATTCCCGCCACATCATCGATTTCAAAAAGCATGAGTTTAACATTCCAATTCATACCGCTTATCCCTTTACCATTGTTTCCAACGGCACCTATAAGCCCTGCTACTGAAGTGCCATGGGCATCTGGCCTAAATTCGGCAGAATTAGCAGAAAAATTCCAACCCATAAGGTCATCAACATATCCATTATTATCATTATCTATCCCATCATTGGGTTGCTCAGACCAATTGCGCCAAAAGTTAGGTAATAAATCTTCATGATTGGTATCAAACCCAGAATCCAAAATAGCAACAACTATAGTGTCGCCATAAATGGTCGTTCCATCAGTGTATTGTTCCCACACTCTATCCATTCCAATCTTTGTAAGCGCCCATTGTTCATTTATCCAAGGGTCATTAGGTAAGCTTCTAAACTCAATAGAATGATTCTTTTGAATTTGGACAACACCCGGACAAGCTTTTAATGCATTTTCATTCAATTGCTGGGATGGGCCTTCCATAAGAAAGATGTTATTCCGTTTACTCAAACAGGTATAGCTGATCTTTTTATAATTAAAAGCAGAACTTACTGTTTCCAATTGATAAGCAGGTGCCAGCTGAAAGATAAACGAGACATTATCCACTGATTTTACTTGACCATGTATATAGGTGTTGGCCAACAAAAAGAAAAGTAAGGCTATTCGCATTACCAAGGTATTTAGTAGACTTTATTCTAAATAATTTTGTATGGCCCAAAAAGCGTATTTTAAATCAATACTGCGTCTTGTCCTCGCCTTAATAGCTATGGCTATTAGACTC
>JBCBCD010000770.1:0-4000 GCA_038530915.1 Bacteroidota bacterium | reverse complement strand
CTTTATCTTTTAATGCTTCTATCATATCATCTAAATGTTCTCCTCCTACTTTAAAAATGGTGGGTTTCATTTTGTCAGCCCAATTGGCTAATGAACGGTACATCATCATACTTCGACGTGTGGAAGCAATATCTACTGGATCTTCCATACCTTTTATCTTTGCAATATTCTTGGCATCAGCTGCTAGTTCTTTTGGGGTAGCCATTTCATAAAGTTTCTCGAACTCTTTAAGTAGAGGGAAGAAGGTGGAGATAATAGGTTCTTTGTTACTTTCAATATCTCCTTCAAATAATTTGAATCCTCCAAGAAGCCCATCTCTAATTTTGGCAATAAAGGATGATTCGATTGTTAGGTCTAATGCATTTTCGTCCCATTTGCTAAGAAAATCTTTCCATGACTTTATTTTTTGGTAAAATGATTGAACATTGCCTTCTGCCAATAATTGAAGCAAGCTTGATAAATCCATGCCTAAACGAAGCAATACTGGATCTGGTTGAATCACTCCTTTTTCCTTTTTCTTTTCTTCACTTTTTACGCTTCCTGCTTCTTTAGAATCCAATAAGAAAACCTCCATTGGTTCATATTCTACTTTGTAATCTAATTTGTATTTAGCAGAAGCCTCTTTTTCTGCTGCTCGGTACATTGGACCTAAATCTTCATCTAAGTATTGCCTATGATTTTCTCCCACCATACCGACCTGACCGGCTGCTCCTATTTCTTTGATTACATTTCTTTGTATGACTTGCCCCTCAATCTGAGGCGATGGTTGATTGGCAAGCTTTTGAATGGCTTTGGCTTGCAAGACCTGAGAGCTTTGATTAGCACTTTCCTGAATTTTTCTTTGAGCGATAGTAGAAGACCTGTTGTCTATAAATGCAGTGGGAGATGATATGGAAATTTGGGTAGGTAGCTCTTCTTGATGTGAAGAGAATTTTTTATTGAGATGGACTTTAGAAGTTTGAGGCTCTTTCATAAATGGATGTAAAGGGAGTAGTTGGGATATTATTCAATTTAAATATAATCAAATTATTTTACTAGAATAAATATTTATGCACTAAGCCAAAAAGATATTTCTTGTAGTTTTGTACAATAAATAATGATTATTTGTAGCTTTGTACAACAAATAGAGACTTATGGAAAGAAATCAAATAGGGGAGTTGGAAGAGTTGGTATTATTATCAGTAGGCTCACTCCTTGATGAAGCATATGCGGTAGCTGTTTTAAAAGTTATAGTTGATCATACTAAAAGACGGTTAGATGTTACTGCTATTCATTCTGTACTAAGGCGTTTGGAAAAAAAAGGCTTGGTAGCCTCTGAGATGGGGGGAGCTACCGCAAAAAGAGGAGGTCGTAGGAAAAAGTTTTTCAAACTCACTCAGGAAGGCCACAAGGTATTGGATGAAATCATGTTTGTACGGTCAAGCTTGTACAACAAGATTCCCAAAATTACTTTAGTCATACCTGGCCTATGAGACCTTCACCACCCAAATGGGCAGATCGTTTTTTAGAATGGTTTTGCCATCCCGACTTATTAGAAGATTTACAAGGAGACTTATATGAATTATTTGAAGAGAAAATAGATCAGAATCAGCCAGTTCATGCACAGTCTATATACGTCTGGCATGTCATAAGGTCTTTGAGGTACGATGTGATCAACCCTTCTTTACTACACTTCAATTTTGGAATCATGTTAAAAAACAATCTAAAGATAGCATTCCGGGTAATGCTTAGAAATAAACTGAATACCACTCTAAACATAGGTGGCTTAGCAATTGGTCTTACCTGCTTTTTGTTGATGGGCTTTTTTGTAAAACAAGAATTGTCTTTTGATCAAATGCATATTAAGAAAGACAGAATCTATCGAACTTGGGTGAAAGAAGATTATGGCAATGACAAAGTTTTCTTCAATAGCGTTACACCGGTGGTTTTTGAATCTGTTTTGGAAGAGAATTTTCCCGAAATAGATAAAGTGGTTACCGTTACTAACAACAATTGGTTGGTAGGAGAAATGCCTAATTGTTTTAATGAACGAGTACATGTACTCGGTCATGATTTTTTTGATGTTTTTGATTTTGAAATTGTAGAAGGAGATCAAAACAATCCTTTTCAAGACCGAAATGGCTTAATTCTATCTCAAGAGTATGCTAAAAAGTATTTTGGAGATCAAAATCCTATTGGTCAAAGTCTAAGCTTAACAATTGGAGAAAATGAAAGATCCTTTACAGTAAATGCTGTTGTGAAAAAAATAAGCAGATCTTCCAGTATTCAATTTGATATGGCCATATCGAGTCTTAATAATGATGTTTTGTATAGTCTTGGGGCTCGAAATTCGTGGTTTAGTGTGACACTGGAAACTTATATCTTATTGAATAAGCAAAAAGACATCAGTGAAGTAGAAGCCAAAACACAGAAAGTCATTATGTCTTACCTAGAAAATGAAGTAGAACCAGGACAATATCAAATAGGATTTCAGCCGCTTACAGACATTCACCTCAACCCTGAAGTTCCTTTTGGTATCGCACCCGTTGGAAATCCAAAATATGTTTACATTTTAGGCTTGATTGGACTTTTTGTCTTGATTGTAGCTGGAATTAATTATGCTACTTTGGCTATTGGACAATCCTTTAAGCGTAGGAAAGAGGTAGGCCTTCGCAAGGTGTTGGGAGCTGGGAAAAATTCTTTGAAGGGACAGTATCTTGTTGAAAGCTGGGTTATAACAGCTATTGCTACAGGTATGAGCGTACTATTTGCTTACCTTTTGTTACCACTTTTCAATAGACTCACGAATGCTGATGTTGACCTTACTTTTGAAAGCTGGCACTTATTACTTTACCTTGGGATCATCTTTCTGGTGGGAACATTAGCTGGTCTTTACCCTTCGCTTATTCTTTCTAACCTACAAATCACTAAGACATTACGGGGAGAAGGTCGTCCCAAAAAGGCATTCCACATTAGAAAAGGTTTAGTGGCTTTTCAGTTTATCATTACTGTATTTTTGATTACGGCTACTTTGGTTATGAATAGACAGCTGAACTATATGCAAACAAAAGATCTTGGCTTCGATTATAATGCATTGGTCCAGGTCCCACTATATTCTGACCCTTCTGCAAAAAATTTAGTAGAAGCAATGAATAGCACACTTGAAAGAGGAGAATTGCTAAAAGTACAAATCCAAACAAATCCAGCTGTTAGTGATGTGGGAATGGGATCTCATGTGGTGGGTTCTCCACCATGGGGGCAGTTTTCTTACACAGATGACCAACAAATTTTTAGAAGCTTCAGGATATTAATGGTTGATCCTGCTTATTTAAACACCTTTGATATACAATTAAAAGAAGGGCGCTTTTTTGAAGAGGAAAGCACCATGGACCAAAGAGAGTCCATTATCATAAATGAAGCAGCAGCTGAATACTTTGGTTTGGATAATCCTATAGGAAAACGATTACCTGGCAATGATTTTGGGGAGCACAAAATCATTGGAGTAACTGAAAACTTCAATTATGCTTCTTTACATACTGAAATACAACCACTTGTCATTACACAAAATATTGGAGCGATGCGTCAGGGGGTCTCTGATATTGGATTTAGGGATTCTCCTATTCCAAAGTTAGTATTTAGGTTTAATGGTTCACAATTGTCAAAGGTGGAAGGCATTTTAAAGGAACCTTGGCAAAAGGTTTTCCCCGAAGAAAGCTTACAGTTTTCCTTTATACAAGACAACCTTATGGCGCAGTATGAAAATGAAAAACGAATGAATCAATTGGTTAGCTTTGCAACCATTCTATCTATTATCGTTGCCAGCTTAGGGTTATTAGGAATGACCATTATATTAATCAATAGCAGATTAAAAGAGATTGGCATAAGAAAGGTGATAGGTGCCTCTGACCTTTCAATATTTGGCTTATTGGCAAAGGCCTTTATTCCACAATTAGTAATTGGTATTGTATTGTCTATTCCTTTGACTTATTGGCTGATGAAGGATTGGCTGAATAACTTTGCC
>JBCBCD010000769.1:0-4003 GCA_038530915.1 Bacteroidota bacterium | reverse complement strand
GGTCTGTTTTTAGATCAGTTTTACTTTTTAATGGCACACTTAATATTGTTTGGGGTGTTATTAATGTGAATTCATCGTTAAACAAAATGAAGAATTTTCACCAAATTTAATTTGTGGAACGAAGTTTTAAATAAATTGAAAAAAATAATTCAGTAATTTCAATAAGTTTTGAAAGGTAACTAGAAAACTAGTCCATTCGTCATACTTTTGTAATACCGCTTTATGGCGAAAGAAAAGAATCGTCTCAGAATGTAGTATATGTAGGGCTTCTAGCGTAATTAAATTGTAAAAATGACTTTGGACAATAAAATGAATGACATAGATCACCCTACATCTGGACAATTATTTCTAGTTTTAGACCGAATTAATAATTAGGAACAACACGAATTCATTTCCAAAAGTAGGAACAGCTTTTTTTGTCCATCATTTATTTTGTTTAACCTTGTTTACAGAATCGTGACATATCGTCTAGATGCTGGACCTATTTTTGTGACACGTAAACTTCAAACACTAATGTTAGGTAAGTATAAAATAATAACCATAACGCACAAGCGCATCAATCTAAAGGATATTGCACAATTCGTTGTGCAAGCTGATGACAAAGATCTTCTAAAAGGTCGCTTAAGTCAGTTGAAAAGCCATTTTGATATTGATGAACTGATGTATGTTGCTACTTGTAATCGCGTTATGTATTTCTTTACTGCCGAGCAAACTGTTGATGATAATTTTACCAGATCATTTTTCAAATACATCAATCCTAATTTATCTGAAAAATGGTTAGATCAGCTTCCTGAAGTTTCTTTTTCATTTGAAGGTATTAATGCACTGAGGCATCTATTTGATGTTTCTGCTTCTATAGATTCTCTTGTAATTGGTGAAAGGCAAATTCTTGGTCAATTGAGAGAGTCCTATGATCATTGTTCCAATGCGGGTTTATGTGGTGATGATATCCGCTTGGCAATGAATCAGGCAATTATTTCTGCTAAGTCAGTTTATTCAAAAACTCAGATTGGAGACAAAGCAATATCTGTGGTTTCTCTGGCTACTCGAAAGTTGCTCAATACTGGCATTAGTAAAAGTTCTAGAATATTAGTAGTTGGGGCTGGCCAGACCAATCAATTGGTGGCCAAATTTCTTTCCAAGCATAATTTTACCAATGTAACAGTGTTCAACAGAACTGTAGAAAAAGCAGCAACACTTGCTGAAACATTTAGCAATGGCTCAGCTTTTCCACTAAATGCATTGCCTTACCACAAAGAAGGCTTCGATTGCATGGTAGTATGTACGGCTTCTAAAGAACCCATAATTACACCAGATTTATACAGACACTTATTACAAGGTGATGATAGTCATAAGATAATTATCGATCTATCGATCCCACACAATGTTGATGAAAAAGTCATCAAATCCTTCCCTATCAACTACATCGAAATAGATGGCTTAAGGTCTTTGGCTCGCGATAATATGGCTGCTCGTGAAAGAGAGGTGATCAAGGCAAAAGCTTTATTAGAAGATTACCTCGAAGAGTTTCCTGTTCTCTACAAGCAAAGACAAGTTGAATTGGCAATGCGTGCAGTGCCTGTTCAGATCAAAGCCGTAAAATCTAAAGCAATCAATGAAGTATTCCGCAAGGAAATGGACGCTTTAGATGGCCCTACACAGGAATTAATTAAGAGAATGATGACTTATATGGAGAAAAAGTGCATCGGCATTCCAATGAAAGCTGCAAGAGAAACATTTGCCGGCTAATTTTTTTCCAGAAGTTTTTCCAAATAATGGTATTCTATATCATATAATGATTTCAGATGTTCTACTTCTTCCAGGGCATCACTCCTTTCAACATCTTTCTGCCCAATGATCATTAAGTTTTTACTGGTGTGTTCACTGGAAATAAATTCAAATACTTTGGTCTTATAGCCATTAGCTTCCATTATTAGAGCTCTAATGGTATCTGTCAATATTTCTGCCTGACGTTCCATTAAAATACCATGCTTTAAGACCGAAGCTTGCTTGCCGTCAGTTTTCATGGAATTACGAACTTGTTTGTGGCAGCAGGGAGCAACTACTATTATTTTTGCATCACTCTGTATTCCTTTTGCAATAGCGATATCAGTAGCAATATCACAAGCATGCAGAGCGATGATCATATCAATTTGATCCAGTGGGTAGTCAAAAATATTCATGGCTTTGAAACTCAGCCCATCATAATTGAGTGATCGTGCCAACTGCTCTGTTTGTTCTACCAGCTTATTACGCAATTCTATCCCATTAATACGAGGATCTAGATCCAAACTGTGCTTCATATAGTCGTACAAGGCAAAAGTAAGGTAACCTTTACCCGATCCCATGTCCACTATATTGGGTTGCTCTGGTAAAATTTTTGATTGCAACAAACCATCAAGAATTTCGATGTATTTATTGATTTGCTTGTATTTTTTTTGTCCTTGCTTTAAAACTTCGCCTTGCTTGTTGGTAATACCTAATGCCTGTAAATAAGGATTATTAGTAGCTTCGATAAATCTACTTTTTTGCTTATCATGGTTTACTGGCGGCAGTTTTTCGTGGGAAGGCGCTAATTTTTGTAGGTAAGTTTTTCTCTTCTTATTGATTTTTAATTGAAAATCTGCTTTTAGTGTTATAAGATTAGCGATGAAAAACTGATTAGAAAGATAAAGCTCTACTTCTTTAAAGGCATCTTCAGGTAAATAATTTTTTACTTCATCCCTCGTTGTATATCTATATAAAAAGGAAAGATGGTATTCATTTCTAATCAATACCGGCCGTATATAAATATTTTTCAATAATTGTGCCTTTGAAATAGGTTTACTCAAAGTCAATTTGACAAAATAATCCCCCAGGATAGCCTCTTCAAAGTAATTGAAAAAGACAGCAATATCGTTTTGTTTTTCCGTCATTAGTTATTGCCTATAAAAAATCAGTTGTTAAAAAGGAAATATATAGCATTATTAAACACAATGTGCTATTAAATTTGTTGTAATTTCAACTAAAAATAGTCCAAATGCGTAGAATGTTAGCTTTGTATGGATGTCTTTTATTTGCTATGGCAGCATATGGTCAAGGTACACTTAAGATAGATGGAAAAATTTATCCTTATACATTGGATGATTGTGGTGATACTATAATACTGGCTACATTCAGTGATATTCCCATTACTTCCCTGAAAATTTTCAATAGCACAGAGGATAGAAGAAGGTATGACAAGTACCGCGAATATGCGGTTGAAGTTTATCCTTATGCAGTAAAAGCGATCAATGTATTCCGCCAGGTAGAAGAAGCATCAGAAACGATGAGCAAAAAGGAAACTAAAAAACTGATCCGTCAGCTAAAGAAGGATTTGAAAAAAGAATTTACTGATCCGCTTAAAAAGCTCACTCGTACACAAGGAACCATATTAATGAAGATGATCGAAAAAGAATTGGAGACTCCAATTTTCGACCTAATCAAAGATCTACGAGGCGGCTTGAATGCCTCCTATTGGAATCTTATAGGTGGACTCTATGGCCATCGACTTAAAGATGGATATGAAGAAGGGATTGATCCTATTCTAGATGGAGTGCTCAATGACCTCAATTTGACTTATTAATTACTTCATCACATATTTTACTCCCAACTGAAAAGTGTTGTAGAGTAAATCTTCCAGGCCTATCCTTACTCCCAATAAAGGATGGATATTAGTACTTGTCTTTTCAAAGCTGAAGTTGATAGCAGCTGGACGGTCTCCATTTTCTTTATAGCCGGTAAAACCACTGAAATCGGTTTGCAATAGGCATTTTTCACTTTCAAGCTGGAGTCCTAAGCCATAAAGAAAGGCATCATTTTGAAATAGTACATCGTCATTGGTTTGCCAAATATACATACCAAGCATACCTATTATTTTTAGGTCTATTTTTTCATTTTTTATTAGGGATTGGCCAAAATTCACATCAAAGAAATAGCCCGGAGCATCTGTAAACCTAGCAGCTCCTTGATTATCACCATTGGC
>JBCBCD010000768.1:0-4006 GCA_038530915.1 Bacteroidota bacterium | reverse complement strand
ATTGTTGTTTGTTAATAAGTTTAGGTGTTTATACAAAAAGGGTTCTTGCTGAGCAAGAACCCTTTTTGTAAATCTTATATAATCTATATTTAGATTAATCCCTGATGTAAGGATAATCTTTTTGCACATAGTTATCTGTATACAATTCCGAAGGATCTGGGTAAGGAGAAGCTTCCGCGAACTTTACTGCTCCATCAATTTCTGCTTTGATCTTCGCTTTGATTTCCTTAACCTCTTCTTCAGTAGCAATTTTTTCTTGCAACAACTTCAACTCTGTTACTTTAACCGGATCACGTTCTTTGTATTCTTCTACTTCTTGCTTAGTACGATACTTAGCAGGATCAGAAACAGAGTGTCCTTTATAACGGTAAGTTCTAATTTCCAGGAAGTAAGGACCTTTACCTGATCTGATGTGTTCAGCAGCTCTAGCTACTGCTTCATGAACAGATTCTGGGCTCATTCCGTCAACTGCTTCACTAGGAATATTGTAAGAAGATCCCAATTGGTACAATTCAACTACATTCGAAGTGCGTTCTACAGAAGTACCCATCGCATAACCATTGTTTTCAACAATGTAAAGAACAGGTAGTTTCCAGGTCATGGCCATGTTGAATGACTCGTGCAAAGCACCCTGACGTGAAGCACCATCGCCAAACATAGTTACACAAAGATTATTGGTTCCCTTGTATTTTTCGGCGAATGCGATACCCGTACCGATTGGAATTTGAGCACCCACAATACCATTACCACCAAAGTAGCGATTGTCCTTATCGAAGAAGTGCATAGATCCACCTTTACCTTTTACGATACCGGTGCTTCTACCAAAAAGCTCAGCCATACAAGCATTGGTATCAGCTCCTCTTCCCAATGCTGTACCATGCTGGCGATAAGCAGTTACAATAGCATCATCTTTGGTGATAGCAGATTCGATACCTGCAGCAATAGCTTCTTGACCGATATAAACATGACAGAACCCACGAATTTTTTGCTGACCATACATCATCAAGGCACGTTCTTCAAATTTACGGATGCGAAGCATCAACTCGTACCACTGCAAATAGGTCTCCTTGCTATATGAAGGAGTCTTCTTTCTACCTCTTTTAGAAGGTGTCTTTTTTGTATTATCTGTTACAGTATCCATATATTTTGCTTTGTGCTTGTTTTTTAGAGAAGGAATCCTAAGTTACTATTTTTTTCCCAGCCCCAAAACTAAGAATTAGTTTGATATAATCACTATTTTCAAACAACTCTAGCACAAACTTGGATCACATATTTCCCATCTTTTATGAATTAAATTATGTTTACATTCTAAAATACAGACACACATTTAATGATCCTGCAACAATTCAAACTGACCAACTTCAAGAATTACGAATTTCAATCCATCGATTGTAAGGCAAAATGGAATTGTTATGTTGGGCAAAATGGCATGGGTAAAACCAATTTATTGGATGCCATCTATTACCTAACTATGGGAAAAAGCTACATCAGTAGCAACGATCAATATGTGCTTAAAGAAAAGGAAGCATTCTTCAGGCTGGAAGGAAAGTTTTTATTGGAAGATAAAAATGAGACCATAGTAGCTAAGGTCATTCCACGTAAAAGCAAAGTGCTGGAACGAAACAAAGTCCCTTATGATAAATTAGCACAACATGTGGGTTTGATAAAAATCGTTTTCATTGCTCCTGATGATGTTGAAATTGTAAGGGAAGGCAGTGAAATTAGGCGAAGATTTGTAGATAATACCTGTTCTCAGTTAGATACTGCCTATTTAAAAGCTTTGATGGAATACAACAAGATATTGAAGCAAAGAAACGCATTGCTCAAGCAGTTTGCTGAAAACCATACTTTTAATCCCGACTTGTTGCGCATTTACAACGAACAAATGGAAGCTCCGGCTTTACTTCTACATAAAGTGAGAAAAGTCTTTGTGGCTTCTTTCCGTCCCATTCTCCAGGAGGTCGTCAATCAACTTTCAGGAGGATATGAACAGGTAGATTTTCAGTATAAATGCTCTATCTCTACCGATTCCCTTTTAGAGCAGTGGATAGCCAGCGAAGAAAAGGACAGAATCTTACAAAGAACTTGCCTGGGTCCTCACAAAGACGATTTCGTTTTCACCATTAATGAAAAGTCATTGAAACGATTTGCTTCTCAAGGTCAATTAAAGACCTTTGTACTTGCACTTAAATTGGCTCAATACAATTTATTAAAAGGAGAAAAAAATCAACTCCCCATCTTGCTATTGGACGATATCTTTGACAAATTAGATGAAAGCCGAGTTCAACATCTTTTGGAATACATCAAAAACAATGAATTTGGACAAGTATTCATAACAGATACACACGAAAATAGAATTACCGGTATCCTAGAAAAGCAAGGGGAGCATTTTATGAAATATATTATTAAACAAGGGGAGGCAGAACTCATAATCAATGAGTGATGGCCGATGACCAATGAACGATGAATAAAAACAACAGTACTACCTTCAAAGATGCAATGAAAGCCATGCTGGAATACTATAGACTAAAATCTGGCATACAAGAAATACAAATTGAAAAAGTCTGGGCAGAGCATATGGGTGCTAGTATTAATAAACACACTACTCAGATCAGATTGATCAAAGGGAAGTTATTTGTAGATTTGGATTCTTCCTCATTAAAACAAGAATTGAGTTATGGAAAAGAGAAGATCAAGAAGATTTTAAATGAGGCAATGGGAGAAGAAGTAATAAAACAAGTGTTCATTAAATAAGGCAAAAAAGTGCCTTTATCTATCTTTTCTTGAGATCAAATTTCTTTTCAAAGGCCCTTACATCGATTCCCTGTTGTTGCATGAACCAAGAAATGGGTATTTTTTCTATTAAAACGGTCAGGTTTTCTTTAGCTCTTTCTCTGGCAATTTCTCTCTGTCGAAAACTTGTTTTTTTTCCCAAATATTTATTCACCTGATCAATTTGAAGATCTAAAATAATGGGATAAAGCTCATTGTGAACAGCCTCTGCTTGTTCTTCGGTTGCGTCATATTCTGCATACATTTGAATGTAATATACTACATCTTCTAATCGGTCCTGGTCCAGTAGTATTTTCAAATTCGCCTTCATCGGGTAGATTTTTTCATAACAACAATATTAACCTCAATGAAGGTTCGAAATGTATTGTAATATTTTGAATAATTTCCGCTCAATATCCTTTACCTATTGATATCTTGAGGAAAAAACCATGAGAACAATCACTTTCATTGCCCTTTTTTCCCTTTTTAATTTTTTTAGCCTAACAGCACAAGTTAAAATCGATTCTACAGAATTGTTTCCCTTTGTTCCCACCGATCACGAAATATTGGGTTTCAAGTATGGAGATTTGAATAAGGATGCCCTAAAAAATGATGTCATTCTGGCCCTAAAAAGAAAGGATGAATCCAATTCTGATGCCGATCGTCCACTCCTTCTTCTCACTAGAAAAAAGAATGGCAGTCTTCAGCTTGAAAGATGGAATAATACCCTAGTAATGTGTCAGGCATGTGGTGGCATTTATGGTGATCCTTTTTCTGGTTTAGCTATTAAAAACGGGTATTTTTCTGTAGAGCATTACGGAGGCAGCAATTGGCGTTGGTTTGATGTTACTACTTTCAAATACGATACGACAAAGAAAGAATGGTTTTTGCACCAGTTGGGGACAGAAACCTATCATACCTCAAAACCCGATGAAGTCCAAAAAGAAATCAAAAGAAGGGAAGATTTTGGAGAAGTTCGATTTAGTGAATATGGAAGAAATTAATATGATGTCATGTTCTCATGTTTTCATGCTCACATATTCTCATGAAAACATGAAAGCATAAAACACAACAAAATGATCATATTAGAATATCCTTACGTATCTGATTTGCTTAAAGAAACAGTTATTGAAAATCAGTGGCCCACTTTAAATAATGAAAAAGCCAGAGAACTGGATATACCAGAAAAATTGCTTAAAAACACCAATGATATTGAAGAAGGAATAGACCATTC
>JBCBCD010000767.1:0-4007 GCA_038530915.1 Bacteroidota bacterium | reverse complement strand
TTTTTAGTATAACTCAATGTCCAAAAAAATCTTGATAACTTCACTTCCGACGACACGGCGTGAGGTGATGAGTCCACTCCTAAATAATGATAGCAATTATCCCTTTAGTAAATAATTAACAACAATATCCCAACGAAAGTAGTTGGTATTTTCTAACTTGGCGTTTGCTTAAAATTTAAGTACTGTGTAACAAAAGTTAATTAATATTTTGAACGACCAGGTTTTCAGCTCAGACAAGGCGCAGCACAGTAGCGATTCATATCGGTACGAGCATGCAACGAAAGTATGGGCTGGAAAGATGGATTCAAAATGTTGGTAAATTTATGTTACGCGGTATTTAGTACAACAGGAACAAAACTATTTACAAGAAGTTACAGAAACAACTAAAAGATGCAGTTCCTTTATCCGACCTTTTTATTTGCATTAGCGGCTTTGGCCATTCCTATAATAATTCACTTATTTCACTTTCGTCGTTTTAAGAAAGTATATTTTACCAATGTACGTTTCTTGAAAGAAGTAAAAGAAGAAACCAGTGCTCGTTCAAAGATTAGAAACTTACTCGTACTGATTGCTCGTCTGTTGGCATTGACTTTTTTGATTCTGGCTTTTGCACAACCTTTTATTCCTCAGACTACAGAAGTACAACAAGGTAGGAAGAACGTTAGCTTATACATTGATAACTCTTTTAGCATGAGTGCGTTGAGCCGTGATGTACCTCTATACGAAACGGCTAAGCAGAGAGCAAGAGAAATCATACAAGCATATAGTGAACAAGATCGCTTTCAAATCATCACCAATGATTTTAGTGGAAGACAACAACGTTTGGTTAGCAAAGAGGATGCGTTGGCTTTAGTTGATGAAATTGAAAACTCTCCAGATGTACGTCAGATTTCAAAAGTAGTAGACAGACAGCAACGTGCACTTGAGCGTGAAGAAGCCAGTACACAAGTGGCCTATCTCATATCAGATTTTCAAAAGACAACAACTGACCTTAGTCAGCTAACCGATACTACCTTAAACATTAACCTGGTTCCGCTGGCAGCAATAAGTGAAAGGAATGTAAGTATTGACTCTGTTTGGTTTGAAGCACCGGTACAGATGTTGAATCAAAATAATCCATTGGTAGTCAAACTCCGCAACCTGAGTGATGAACCAATGGAAAACATTCGCTTGAGCATTCGATATGATGGCCAAACTAAACCGGTAGGAACGTTGACGATTCCTCCTTTTTCAACTATTACAGATACTGTTAATATCAGTATTTTCCAAACCGGATGGAATCAAGCAACTCTGAATATCACAGATTATCCCATACAGTTTGATGATAAATACAACTTTAGTTTTTTTGTGGCTGAATCCATCAAAGTCTTGACCATCAATCAGGAACTACCTAATCGATTCATGGCAGCAGCTTTTGGAGGTATCCCATATTTTGAAGTAGATGATCGGCAAGTACAAAACCTGGATTACTCCCAATTTGGCAATTACCAAATGATTGTGCTTAGTGATGTGCAAACCATAAGCTCAGGTTTGGCCTCAGAATTAAGATCTTTTGCAGAAAATGGTGGTAACGTATTGGTTTTTCCACCTAAAACAGCAGATTTGACTACCTATAGAAGCTTCTTGGGGTCTATTCCGGCCAACCAATTAGGCAATTTTGAAGATAAGGAAAGACAAGTAGTACAAATCAATACATCGGAGTTTGTGTTTAAAGACGTTTTCCAAAATTCAAGTGCTAATTTGAAACTCCCCATCTCTCAAGGAAACTTCACCAGTCCCCGAACGGGAGCTAATGAAGAACCATTGTTGATCTATCGCGATGGCAGCAGCTATATGTCCAAATACAAATTAGGAGATGGAAATCTATACATTTGCCTTTCTCCATTGGATGAGACAATTAATGATTTGGTGAAGAATGGTGAAATATTTATTCCAATGCTTTACAAGATGGCTATTTCGGCTTCAAGAACGCAACAGATTGCATACACCATTGGCTCTGATGAAGTTATTGAACAAAGACATGATAATACCGGGCAAGATTTGGTTTATAAAATCAAAAATGAAGAAAGTGGTGAGTTTATACCCGAGCAAGTAACCATTGGATCAAACATCTTTTTCACGATAGGTGAGCAAATAAAGCAAGCCGGATTCTACAATTGGTTTTTAAATGTGACTGAGCCTTTAGGTACCATTGCTTTCAATTATGATCGCAAAGAATCGGAACTTAGTTATTTTACCAAGGACGAACTTGGCAGTATTACTAATCCAAAGATTGATGTAATAGATATCAATGATTCTGCGGTATTAACTACTCTAATTGAAGAGAGAAGTCAAGGAATTGTGTTGTGGCGTTTGTGTTTAATTTTAGCTTTGGTATTTTTGGCAGTGGAAATTTTATTGTTGAGGTTTTGGAAGGTGTAAATAGTATCACCATGGAGTATCACAGAGTATTGGAAAATAGCTATAAATGAAAGCAAAAACCGGCTTACTACTACTTGTCATCATCGGATTCCTGTTTCTTTTTTTTAGATTCAACGATTTTTTTAGGACTCCCAATTCCAGAGTAGTTGAGCCTTATGGGGATGGCTTCAAAGCATATACTGTCATTTGGTACCACGCCAAGTACGACAGTACTTACTCTCATTTTGAAGGGATGAATTATCCATATGGTGATCATGCTGTTTCCAGTGCTACCCAACCAATTGTATCAAATACCATTAAGTGGATCAGCCGAAATTTTTATGATATCAGTGACTATACAATTGGCATAGTCAATTTGTCTATGCTTTTGTCTTTTCTTGCCTGTATGGTCGTGCTGTATTTAATTTTTGTAAAGCTTGGGATGCCTGTTTGGTATAGCATTCTTATTGCTTTTGGTGTTGGAGTTTTATCTCCACAGACCTATCGAATTTTGGCTCATTATGGATTGGCTCATCCGGTTGTTATGCCTTTGATATTTTACCTGTGGTTGTTGTTTCAGGAAAAAAGGAGTTGGAAGTATAGTGTAATGATGGGACTGACTTTGTGGTTTTTCGCCCAAGTCCATTTCTATTATTTTGCCATAATTGGATTCGCCGTTTCGCTCTTATTTCTATTTGATTTCTTGTTAGAAAGAATGCCTTGGAAGAAGCTTCCCAATTATGCGATGCATTATGGGATACAAATAGTGATCCCATTGATTTACTTTTTTGTATGGTTGTATGCCAATGATACTGTTGAAGATCGAAATCAATACCCTTGGGGATTTTTCGCTTACAGAATGCATTGGGAAGGACTGTTTACTTCTTTGACCCAACCGCATTTTAGAGCCATTAATAAGTTGATAGAAATACGACAGTTGGATTATGAAGCCAAATCTTATTTAGGGTTTGTTGCAGCTTTAGGTTTTTTGATCTTATTGCTTAGAATATTTGCTAACCAATTTAGGAAACTTCCCCTTTTTGAAGAAGTAGCAGGAAGGAAATACTTGAACACGCTTTTCTTTACAGGTATCAGTGCATTTATCTTTTCATTGGGCATTCCATTTATCATTCCCGGCCTGGAAGGATTACTGGATTATACCGGACCACTTCGTCAATTTAGATCTATAGCTCGTTTTGCCTGGATCTTTTTTTATACTTCGAATATTATCATGTTTGTAATGCTCTTCCACTGGTTTAAGAATAGTCATAGATACCTCATTATTCTTGCCATTCTGATATTGGGATTTGAAGCTTACAATTTTAATATACACCTAAAACCAGATCTAGATGAAGTGAAAGAGTTTGAGGAAGGACAAAGGTTTTCAGACATTGCAAATATTGATTTTTCAAAATATCAAGCTATACAAACGGTACCCTACTATAATATTGGCTCTGACAACTTCTGGTGGGAACCTGAGGGTTTTATTTTGCAAAAATCGTTGACACTATCCGTTCAAACGGGCTTACCGGTCACATCTGCCATGCTTACCCGAACTTCTCTTTCTCATACCATTAACTTGTTACAGTTTGCTATAGAGCCTTATC
>JBCBCD010000766.1:0-4019 GCA_038530915.1 Bacteroidota bacterium | reverse complement strand
TATGGAACAAAAAATTTAGTGGCTGAATAATCAAAATTAACTATTATTGCGCATTAAACAGCATTCAAGAGATGTACGAGTTCCATAACGACAAGCCTACTTATTTTCAATACCAATATCTCACTTCAAAAGGATATATCTTGCCTTTTGTTGAACAGCACCTCCCCAAAGACAGAAAATTAAATGTCTTAGAAATTGGATGTGCAGAGGCAGGTGTATTGAAAGCCTTCACTGAATTGGGGCATCAATGTGTAGGCATAGAATTAATGCCGAAAAGAATAGAATTAGCAAAAAAGTTTATGACCGAAGAATTGAAAGCCGGTCAAATAAAATTCATCAATAAAAACATTTATGATATAGATGTTGAGAAGGATCTAGGGGTTCAATTCGACTTGATTATTTTGAAAGATGTGATTGAACACATTCCCAATCAGGAAGTGTTCATGAAAAAACTGCTGGATTTTTTAGCTCCCAATGGAAAAGTATTTTTTGGTTTCCCTCCCTGGTACATGCCTTTTGGTGGCCACCAACAAATATGCAAAAATAAATTTCTTGCTAAACTCCCTTATTATCACCTTTTGCCGATGGGACTTTACAAACAAATATTAAAAATCGGTGGGGAATCAGATAAAACCATCACCAATCTTGAAGAAATTAAAGAAACAGGTATTTCAATCGAAAGATTTGAAAATATTGCTAAACAAAACTATTCCATTTTAAAACAGAACCTCTTTTTAGTCAATCCCATCTATCAATACAAGTTTGGCTTAAAACCAAGAAATCAAATCGGCCTTATTGCAGCCATTCCTTATGTCAAAGATTTCTTTTCTACTTGTGCTTATTATTTAATTACTCCTTTGTCGTAATTTAGTTTATGAGTGTATGAGATGATAAGGTTAAAAGTAAACTCCTAACCTTATCATCTCATACACTCATAAACTATTTAATCGAATAATCGTAAAATCCTTCACCCGATTTTACACCCAATTTACCTGCAGCCACCATATTGATCAGAAGTGGACAAGGAGCATATTTAGGATTTCCAAAACCTTCATGTAATACTTTAAGAATAGACAAACAAACATCCAATCCAATGAAGTCAGCCAACTTCAGAGGTCCCATTGGGTGAGCCATCCCTAACTTCATAATGCTATCAATTGCTTCTACATCAGCCACACTCTCGTATAAAGAATAGATAGCCTCATTGATCATAGGCATCAATATCCTGTTGGCGATAAAACCCGGATAATCGTTCACTGTAACGGGCACTTTATTTATTTTCTTAGAGACTTCAACTATTTTATCTGTCACTTCATTAGAGGTAGCATAACCTTTGATGATTTCAATCAATTTCATGACCGGTACCGGATTCATAAAGTGCATGCCAATTACATGATCTGGCCGCTGTGTAACAGCAGCAATCCTTGTAATGGAAATAGAGGATGTATTGGTCGCCAAAATAGCTCCTTCAGGAGCTGCTTGATCCAACTGAACAAAAATCTTCTTCTTTATTTCTTCATTCTCTGTAGCTGCTTCTACTATAAGCTCCGCTTCTTTCACTCCCTCCTCTATTTGAGTGAAGGTAGAAATATTGGCTAAAGTATTTTGCTTATCTTCTTCTAAAATTCTCTCTTTCTTGATCATGCGATCAAGGTTTTTTCCAATAGTAGCTAGTGCTTTTTCTAATGCTTTTTCAGAGATATCAATAAGTGCGACACTATATCCATGCATGGCAAAAACATGAGCGATACCATTTCCCATGGTCCCTGCTCCTATTACTGCAACTTTATTCATAATTTGGTTTTATTTAATTTAGTAAATCTGGGCGCAAAAATATAGAATTATAAGATGAAGCCACAGTTCTTTTTTTCTTTTCTACTCATATGCTGTAGCATTGGGACTGTTTTAAGTCAAGATAATGAAGAGGTTACCACCAGAATATGGATGGATTCAGTTGTTGTCAAAGCTCAACGAGATGGATTTGATGTCGAAGCTTTTATTACAAAGGTGCGTAATGACAAAAGTTTTTATCAGGCATTTAGAAACCTGAGGTATGTATCATATACTGCTGATAATGAAATGCATTTTGAAAACAAGAAAGAAAAGCATAAAGCTGATTATCAAAGCATTACTAGACAAAATGTAATGGGGAGCTGTCGTAGCATGCAAACACTTTCTTCCAATATTACGGGGGATTTTTATAAGAAAAAAGAGAAATATAGGTTCTATACTGCTAAAATGTTTGATGAGATTTTCTTCACAAAAGATACAGTTTGTGAATCTTTAGCTCGGGATAACATCAACCATATTGACACTACCAAGCAGTTGAAAGGCATACAAAAACATGTTCAAGAGCTTAAAAAATTGATTTTTCAGCCTGGAGAAAGAGTTAATGTGCCTTTGATTGGTCATAAAACGGCTGTTTTTGATGAAGACATGCGTAAGTATTATCAGTACAACCTGAAGAGTGAAAAATATGCCAATGCTATTGATTGTTATGTTTTTGAAGTAAAAATGGCCCCCGAATATGAAGAAAGAAAGGAAGGTAAAACCATCATAAAATATATGGCTACCTACTTTGACAAATCTAATTTTCAGGTTATTTCAAGGAATTATGACTTAAGCTATAATGGAGCTTTGTTTTCCTTTGAAGTACACATGGATATTGAACTCACTCAGGTAGATGGCTATTATGTGCCAAGACAAATTGAATATGATGGCTTTTGGAATGTAATCACCAAAAGAAAAGAAATGGGAAATTTCAAAGCCAAGTTTTATGATTTCAAATAAAAAAAGGATGCTGGAAAGACATCCAACATCCTTTTTTACTAAATAATATGCTAATTACTTATTGAAGTAAGAAGAGTCATTATTGGCTCCACTCTGTACATTTTCCAAACGAGTTTTGAACTCATTAGACATATCTACATCATCTTTACGAGCATAGATTTCTTTTAATGCGATCAAAGTGTTGACATCATTAGGATTGATTGATTCTGCCTTCTGGAAGTGAGGCAAAGCTTTGTCAAATTCAGCTAAAATATCAGCTTTCAAAGCATCGAATTTCTTCAAACCTTCCTTAGAATAATCATCAGACAAAGTCTGTAATTCCTGTGTCATGATGGCCGCTTTGTTGTAGTAAAGTGCACCCATACCATAAGAAGCTTCTGCAAATTTAGGATCAACGTTCTGAGCTTTTTCGTACTGCTCCATTGCCAAGTCAAAATATTCTTGAGCCTCTTCAGGACTTTCTTTCAATTTGTTTTGGTAGGTCTGATCGTATACATTACCCAAAGTGTAGTACAAAGACTTATTGTTTGGTTCTTTATCCTGAGCCAATTTGATTTTCTCAACCAAAACATCCATTTTTTCCAATCTCAAGAAGTGGTTGATCTCAGTAAACAATAAACCGATATCGTCAGGAAACAGCTCTCTACCTTTTTCCAGGTACTTATAAGCAGCTTCAGGATCTTTAGGAGCATTCATTTTATACATTTGGTCATATACAGCAGCTTTTTCAAAACCTTTGTCGTAAAGTTCCTGATAAATTGAAGATGCTTCATCATTCATACCCGCACTTGCTGCAGCAAGGCCAGTAATATACATTTGTTGGTTGTAGTTATCATCACCATCAATGGCACTGGCTTCACCATTGTCTTTCAACAATTTGTGCGCATCTACTACACCTTTAAAATCTTTGTAAGCATTTGCATAATCACCTTCTTCAAACTTCATGATACCAATTTGGCTCATGTTTGTTTGGGCAGTTTTTAAACCATCCAAAGCTTTTTTCTTGTCACCACCTTTCTCAGCTAGAGGCAATGCCGTTGAATAGGCTTGAAATGCAGTATATGGCGCGTTGTCTGTTTTTGGAAGTTCATTTACATCGCCAATACCAATTTGCTTGATAGTAACGAACTGAGTAGCAATTTCGTTATAGATATCTCCTTTAGCAATCAAACCACCGATGTATTCACCGGCTTTATCATTAGAATTAAAGAAATTATCGATAGCATCTT
>JBCBCD010000765.1:0-4019 GCA_038530915.1 Bacteroidota bacterium | reverse complement strand
GCAGTCCATTAGATAGAGATTTTGTCCATTTGCGAAGTTATTGCCTATGGCCTGGATCTCAATACATTTACCGAGTGCTTGGGCAGAGTGGATTTGTTGGGTCATGCCATTGTAAATCCATTGTTGGAATGGAGTATTGGCACAGTTTCTCAATTCAATATTACTCCCGTTATCGAATTGGGTCACTGAGAGGCAGAGGTCCTGACTGGCGTTGTATTTAATTTGGGTGCCATCAAACTTCCATTGTTCCTTGTTTTGGTTGCTATTGTTTTTAGTCCCAAGAACTACATTAGAGCCCCATTGGGCGCCAAAGCTGGATTGGAAAGCGATGTCTTCGTTTTGTGCCGGCATTATATACTTGATAGCCGTTGGATTGCTGATGGTCGTTGCCTCCTGGATCGTCCAACGTTGGGCATCAATGGTTTTACAATCCCATAGCTGAATATTGTTGCCATTGGTAGTTTGGGCATTTACCAGATCGATGCACTTTTCTGTATTTACGTGCGAGCGAATGTTTCTGGTCAGTCCGTCGTAGATCCACTTTTGGGCATTGGTATTGTTGCAGTTTTTGATCCTAATGTTGGCTCCATTTTTGGTACTTCCGCCGTCAAGATTGATGCATTTTTTGTTGTCATCTGTCAACTTAATTTCATTGCCATCAAACTTCCAACTTTGCGTTTTTGCATCAGTTTTACAATCCCAAATGTACATATTGTTTCCATCGTGGAGTTCCTCACTTTCAACTGCAATACATTTGCGGGTGTAAGCGGCTAGTTTGATTGCTTGTCCTATACTGCCCGGAGAATCTGTCAGTTTGTAACGTATGAAGCCATCTTGTGTATCTGAAGTAGATGGGTTGGAAATCATTTGAGCATCCGTGATGGCAAATGATGAAGTCAGGTAACTACCGCCGCCACCGCCGCCTTTGTACCATCGGCCTGCACCACCACCGGAATAGCCGCCGCCACCACCGCCACCTGTGCCACCATCACCTCCGGTGGGCAAGCCAGAGCCCGCATAGTTTTGGGTGTTGTTATAAGTAGAAAGTACAAATGAACTTCCTATCGGTAGTATGGTCGGATCCTCATCTCCTGAGACCCATTTCCCATTAATCATTTTCCCCCAACCTGTGATTTCTGAGAATATACCTTCTCCTTCCTTTCCACCGTTACCCGTACCATATACTTTACCACTTTGGCCGTTTTTGCCACCTTTACCATCACTATCTCCTCCTTCTTCAGTGATTACTGCTCCATGGCCAGCGTACTTTATGGTGCAACAATCGGAATAGGCACCACCACCGCCACCAGCTACCATCAAGAGATTCCATTCAAGCTCGCTTGGTTTTTTTAGCAAGACAGTAGTACTACCACCACCTCCAGCACCAGAAGTAGTTTGTCCAACTCTGGTTTTACCCTTCCTTGCTACAAAGAAACGGATAATGGAGCCCGGCGGAATCTGATCGTCTTTGGTACCAATTTCAATTCTGGCTTTAACCGTAGCTCCGGCTCCACCGTTTACGGTAAAACGGACTTTACCCCCTAATTCTTTTACTTCTTTCTTGCCACCATCACCGCCTTCTGCTTCCAGGTAAAGGTATTTTTTATTGATATCGAATGGGACAATGAAATCCTGAGCCATTTCACCTTGTTGTGTATTTTGGGACGCTTGATCCTTGTTGACTTGGAATTCATCTCCTTCCTGTAGATTGCTTATGCCTGTATTGGTCTGCCATATGGTTTTGTTGCTGCTGTTTTGCATCAACAGGTTTCGATTGTATTGCAGTGAAAGTTTTTCTCCACCACTGGAGTTGTTGCTCCAAATGACTTTACCATTTCCATCTTTGATTACTAATTGTCCATCAGCCAATTGAAAGGCTAATATTTTTCCTTTTCCGCTCGTATTGGTAGACCAGAGTACTAAGGTATTGTAAAAAAATAGCGTAAGCTTCCCATTTTTATCCCATACCAATTGGGTACCATCGTTTTCCAGAACGGTACCGTGCTCATTTAGGGTAAGGTACTCTCTGGTTTGGCTGGTCCCAGGGATAGGCAAGGCCCCTTTGGAGGCTTCTTTGGGAGCTGATCCATTGGCATTAGCAGTGCTAAAGCCGAAAATAAGCAGGACCATCAATTTTAAGATGAGTCCGGTTTGTAAATACTTTTTTTGTAGTTTCATTGTTTGAGTTTTTTGAAGAAGTCCTTTTGGGACATGTCCATTGAAAATTTGAGATATTGTTGTTTGGGGGCCAGTTGGCCAGTATTTATTTAAAGAATGCTGATTCAAATCCTAAAAACGGCTGAAATGACGCTTGCGAAAGTCCTTAGGAGATAAGCCAACACTTTGATGAAATACGCGACTGAAGTAGGAAGAATCTCTAAAGCCTACCTCATAGGCAATCTGAGAAACATTGAGGTCACTATTCAAGAGTAGATATTGGGCTCTTTTCAATCGTACAGCACGAATGAAAAAGGAAGTAGAAAGCCCGGTCCATTTTTTTATTTTATTGTGAATTTGAGTACGACTAGCTCCGGCATCTCGGCAAAGTTGATCTATGCCATAGTTTTCATCATCAATATTTGATTCTATTAATAAGGTGATGCGCTCCATAAATCGGTTGTATCTTACTTTGCCGGAGAATTGATTGGCTTCCCGAGGAGATGATGCTATGTCTTTTTGAAAATGATTGGCTGATCCGGCTTGGGTTCCTTTTCCAGTCATTTTACGTGAGGAAGATTTTTTCCTTTTTGAGTCTCGTGCATTGAATAAGGCATTCATAGTAGTAGAGTTTTGAGTAAACAAATGCACCAAATATTAAGTGCATTTTTGTTTTGATTTATTTGTTTGGTAAATGTTGTTTGGATAACTCAATGCAAAGGTGAAGGATAAAGGAATGCAGAATTTCTACTATTGTTTCTCAAGTTTAAAGTATTGTTCAGGGACTTATACTATTGTTCATGAAAGTATACTATTGTTCCATAGGGTGTTCATAAATAATTGTTAGTCAATTATTTATGAAAAAGTAAAACAAAACCTGATTTTTTATTTAAATATTTCTTAAAAGAACTTATGAGTTGATTTTTTTTTCAGGTAAGATCAAATTAGAAGGAGAAAACTATGATTTTGGCTGGCGATTTTTTTGATTAGAAAAGTAAATTGAGTGATAGAAGTAACCAATATGGTTTTGAAAAGATGCAGTTGTGCTATTCATCGATTTTGTCCTCTTCCAACTCATCCACCAGGTATTTACCGATGATGATCGCCACTACAAAGGTAATGTATAGTTGGCCAGAAATACTTAACAATATAGCCAGTGCTTTAGCTAGAGGATGAACAGGAGTAATATCGCCATAGCCAACGGTCGTGATGGTGATGTAACAATAGTAAAGAAAATCGTAATAAGTATGAGCTTCAGGAAGTTCATATGCTCCCGGAAAATAATGTTCAATGGTGCTGGCTAATGGCATTCCAACTATACCCAAAACCAGAAATGCAGATATACTGGCATATAAGCTATTGGTATCGACGCGATCTCTTTTCAGTAAATACGTCATCAAGCGAACAAATAAAAATCCAAAGAGCAACAAATTGCTGAATGTAGCTATCAGATTGAAAACTTGCTCTTCATTTTGTATAAAAAAGATAAAAATAAAAGTACTTAGAACCATTGCTATAAACATCTCTATATAGGAAGTGGATACATAAAAAGATCCCATTAGCAATACCAATGCAAAAGTAAGCTTAAAAATCAATTGACCACTCACTGATAAACTAGCAAAAGGAGGCACTAAAATCAATAATACTAAGCTGATCAGAAAGTACAAATAGTTGGGATTATAAAAGTGGTGTTGGAGTATGTCGCGAGTGCTATTCATGAAATAAGTGTTTTTTAATTAATTAGTTGTCCAAGGATATATGAGCTGGATTTATTCACATTGGTTTAAAATTGATAAGCTCAAGATAAGTAAGTGCTTGGACAAAAATAACTATCACTTTATGATGTCATCTTTTTAAGCTGT
>JBCBCD010000764.1:0-4020 GCA_038530915.1 Bacteroidota bacterium | reverse complement strand
TCACCTCACGGCGTGAGGTGATCACTCCAACCCACTTTTATTGTAGCAAGTTTCTTTCAAGATGTTTCAAAAGTAAAAAAAACGCACCTAGAGTATTAGTAATCAAACATTTAACTACCAACCTCATGAAATTAGACTGGACTGATCACCTCACGGCGTGAGGTGATGAGTCCAATCTAACATTATCATAGCGAAACTTTAAAAATTAAAATTATCCGGATCCGGTCCCAACCTTCTGTTTTGATTCAATACTTTAATCTGTTCCATATCTTCTCTTGATAATTCAAAATCAAAGACATCAATATTGGCTGCAATTCGTGAGGGAGTGACTGATTTTGGAATTACAGATACCCCTTTTTGTATCAACCACCTTAGTGTAATTTGCACCGCTGATTTACTATATTTTTCACCTAGTTGAGTTAAAGTTGGAATATTCAAAACCTGCCCCATCATAATGGGTCTCCAAGCTTCTAAAAGAATGTTGTGTTGTTTTGCAAATGCTAATAATTCTTCCTGCTGAAGATGAGGATGCATTTCCACTTGGTTAACTGCCGGAATAATTTGTGTGTAGTCCATTAAATCTTGTAAGTGATGAACTTGAAAGTTGCTGACACCAATAGCCTTTGCCCTACCCTCTTGATAAATTTTTTCTAAGGCTTTGAAGGTATCAATGTACTTTCCCGGCACAGGCCAGTGCACTAAATATAAATCTACATAATCTGTTTTAAGACGTTCAAGGCTTTTTTCAAATGCACTAAGTGTTTGGTCATATCCTTGATCCGAGTTCCAAACTTTGGTTGTTAAGAAAATATCATCCCTTGAAACATCGCTTCGATGGATAGCCTCCCCCACTCCAGCTTCATTTCTATATACTGCTGCTGTATCAATTTTGCGATAGCCAGCAGATAAAGCAGATAAAACAGCTTGTTCTACCTCTCCATTTTCTTTGGCTTTAAGTACACCTAAGCCAATTTGAGGCATTTCCATTTGATTGTTAAGTGTCATTTTTGTTGGTTGAATTAATGTTGTATCCTTCATTTTTAATGTGTTTTTATATTTCTAATTTTATTAATAGTCGGAAAAATCAAGTATTGCATACCAAACACCATGATGCCAGACAATACCAACGTTCTGAGATAAATGGGTTGCCCTGCCAGCCAATGCCGCATTAGGTAAACTAAAATCGTGATGAGCAGGTACACAATAATCCAAATGGATAGTACCCGTTTTAATTTTTTCATTTTTTATTTTCTTTGATTTTAAATACAATACAAAGATAGGTGAGTGAATAGCCTGTATGCTTTCACATTTTATAGAGAGGTTTACACTTTTTATAGAAAGAAAGAAGAAGTGTTCATTACATAACGCCAAAGGCGTTATGTAATGACTTTATATGATGAAGTTGTTTAAGGTTTTCTCACTTACCTGCACACAAAGCATTATGAACACTGGACTTCAGCTGTTTTTAATCCCGTCCGTACGGACGAAATGAAAAATGAGCTTTGCCAGGAATCATAAGCCTTTATGCTCGCTGACAGTAGAAAACCTTAAACAACTTCAATACTTTTCCTAAAAGCAGAAGGAGAAAGATCTGTCCATTTTTTAAAAAATCGATTAAAATAAGACACATTTGTAAATCCTAGCTTAAAAGCGACCTCCGTAACTTGAAGATTGGTGTGCATCAAGTAGCTTTTAGCTTCTAAAAGGGTTTTCTCTTGAATAATTGTTGAGGACGTTTTTCCAGAGACTCCTTTGATAATGGTATTAAGATAACTTGCATTTAAAAATAAGCGTTCTGCAATAGTGCTTACATTGGGTTGTGTACTTAAACGATCAGCTGCTAAGTCTGAAAAATAATCATCCAATTCTTTTTTAAACCTTTGGAAGATGAGATAATCATTTCTCTTATTTTCTGTCAGGGTGTTGTCTTGATTGACAAATAACCTACGGACACTAATCAGGTAACGTTTTAATAAGACTTGCAGCATTTCTTTGCTATCAGTAAGTCCATTGTCCATTTCACTTAACATCTCTTCCTGTTGTGTCGCTAATAGTAGTGCCTCTTCTTTGTTAAGATGCAAAAGCTGTGAGGTTTCAAAAGCAAAGTAAGGATATTCCAGTTCCAAAAATTGTGCAGACTCTACAAAAGAAGGGGTAAAACAAACCAAGTATCCATGAATCTTTTGTTTTGTCAACCAACTTTCCAATTTGCCAGGATAGGCGAAATAGATACAGTTTTCTGTTGAGTTGAACTGACTTTCAGGCAATACCCATTCTACTCCTTTGTTTTTTATGAAAACCATCCTATAAAAATTACACCTAAACAAAGGCATTTCCAAACGCTTAGTTGCAGGTTGGTTTTCAATTTTCATAATTGAGAAGTCATCTCCTTGAGGAGTACCTATCTGTAATTGTTTGTAAAACTCACTGATGGTTTTTAAGTATGGAATGTGGTTTTGTTGACTCATTCTTTCTCATAAATTCTATTCCAATCCGATTCAGCTGCCAAATAAGCAAAGGAATACTTATTGCCATTTTCTAATAGGTACATGAAGTAGTCTTTAGCTGCTGCTGTATCTTGATTATTATACAAGTACCAATTTCCCAATGCATAGCCGTACACATCATCCGAAGAGGAGCGTTTTCCCTCTGGCTTTAAGTCATCTTCCTCCATTAAGCCTTTAAAGAAAAGACACATATTATAGTAAGATGTGTTTTCAATGATATCCATGTCTTTGGTTACCTCGCTAATGGCTGCATTTGCCGCCTCATCATTTCCTAGCCTTCGATTGATCATATACAACCAATATCCCCCGGAAACCATATTGTCATCATATCTTTCTGTAACTGTTCTATTGCTGTAGGCTCTTAGCGCATTTTCCATATCGTTTTTCAGATAGTAGGCCAATCCTAAGTGGTACCAAATATTACCATGCAAGGTAGAAAGTGGAATGTTCCTATCATTAGGTAAACCATCGGGCTCTATTTGATCTTCTTGACCATCTATTAGTGTTGCTGCTTTTTCAAAGTCTTCAACAGCCTGATTGTATTGTCTGGTTGAAATGTATCTATGGCCACGGTGCCTGTACATACGAGCATCTTCGGGATGTTTTTCTATACCAATGGTATAAATGTCGATGGCTTCCTCATAATTTCCCAGGTAAGCAGTACGCCTTCCATACCAGATCAAAGCATCAGGATCATCCGGATTTTCTGTATAGGTCTTTTTTGCAGCTTCGTATTTTTCTTCAGCAGGATTAGCTGTGCTGTTTGTTGCTAAGGTATCCACTGTATTTTGATAAGACTCATTTTCCTTTTCTGGTCCGGATTGACAAGATACAACCAACAATATAACTACAAGGCCTATTACTTTACATACATTGCTTTTTAGGATTGAAAGGAGATACAGATTAGATTTCATGAAATTCTTTTTTTGATTCTAATTGGTCAATTGAATATGCTGTGAAATATTGATTTTATTGTTGTTCCTTTTTCAAATCAATTAGAAATGCTCTGGCCGACTCTTCTTCTTTTATTTCCAATGCTTTTTCAATATATAAAATTCCGGAGTCAGGTTTACCTTGCAAACGATAAAAACTAGCTAATGAAAAATTCGCACTAAAGCTATTTGGGTAATTTTGTAAGTTTTGCTTTAATAAGTCTTCCGTCAAAGACTCATCTTGCCTCATGCAAGCCAAGGCTATTTTTCTCATCAGTTTTTCATCTAAAGGAAAATCTTGTTTGAACTTCTTAGAAAGCAATGCTTGATATGATTTCAATATTCTTCTTACCTCTTCACTTTCTTTTGCCTGTAGTTTGAAGCCTAAAACATCCAAATGATACCAGTCAAATACAAACCTCAAGCCATCATAAGTAGCAGCCACACATAAGCTTGCGTGATCATCATTTTCATAATACTTATGAGAAAATCCAATTTTACTTTCATTGGTTGTTTCCAACTTTTTTGTCAGTCTAACCAATTCTTCAAAGTGAAAAGTGTTATCATTTTTTTGGTAATTG
>JBCBCD010000763.1:1565-4025 GCA_038530915.1 Bacteroidota bacterium | reverse complement strand
GCTCCAAAAATCCGATCGATCAAAAACACTATTTATTTTTGTCCAACCACTTAATGGACAAAAAATAAGTATCCGATTTAGAGCTAATTATTTTGACTTTTAGTAAGGCATTTTTTGAAGGAATAGCCTAGCTATTGCTGAGAAAAATAACGAAACTAAAAGTTGAAATGACAGATCCAAATCGATAAGTTATTCTTTGACCATTACTAAATCATCTTTTTTTGCTAGCTATAAAAGTACATGCCATCACACATCACATATAATAAATCAGCTATCACCGCTTAAAATGTAATTTGATTTGTAAATTTGGAAGATTAATCAATAAGCTATCCAAAATGAATGCCAAGTGGAAATATTATTTAGATTCAACTATTTTCAATCTCTTGTTTTCAATTCTGGTAGCCTTATTTTTTGGATTTTTTTGGGGAATAATCCTATTTGCTTCTTTTGGCCTAATCATTGGAACCATTTGCTTCGCTTATTTTAAGAAAAAGGAGTATTATTTTTACTACAACCTGGGACACACCAAAAAAGAATTGATCTTGAATAACTTCAAAATAAATATGTTGATTGCCATCCCATTATTAGCTCTTTATATAACGATAGTAAACCTTTTGTAAATGAAAACGCTCACTGTAAGTGCCTCAAAATCATTTGGCAAAAGGATTATTTTAGACGATTTACAATTGAACCTACAACAAGGTGAAATTATTGGTCTATTTGGTAGAAACGGAAGTGGAAAATCTACCTTGTTTAAGATCATATTTGGGACTTTGAAAGCGGATAAAGTGAAAATTCAAATAGATTCAACTACTTATCCTCAAAAACAGATCATCCCTCAAAAATTAATTGGCTACTTGCCACAAGATAGTTTCTTACCCAAACGCATTGCAGTTAGAGATCTGATCCCTATGTATTTTCAGGACGAAGAGCGGCTGGATAAAATTTTTTATGCTCCTAAAGTTTCATCCTTTGAAACATTGAGTCCTGAAGAATTATCTAAAGGGCAGTTGAAGTACTTACAGGTTTTATTGATAGCTTATTTGGAACACCCCTTTTTAATGCTGGATGAACCCTTTGCCATGATCGAACCCCTTTACAAAGACTTACTGAAAGACTTTTTGAGGGATTTAAAAACACACAAAGGACTCATCGTTTCAGATCATTATTACCAGGATGTATTGGAAATAACGGATAAAAATTTTCTATTGAAAGAGGGAAAACTACATGCTATTACAGATCAAAAAGAACTAAATGCGTATGGCTACTTAACCAAAGATCAGGTGCGCTAAATGATCATTACAATACTACAAGGTCTTTGATTCTTCTTATGGTTTCTTTTCTGTAAAAGCCTTGTGAATGATCTTCCATCCTTCCTCTAATTTTAACAATAAGAAATAATCAATATATGCTTTATTGCTTCCCTTTATTTCAACTTTAGCAGTAGCTATATCATTTTCATAATCTATAGAAATAATTTGCCCTATTTCTCCTGTTGGCTTCCCTTCTTTAGTATCGCTTATATAAGCTGTTCCACTCCATGTTCTTAAATCACCATTTCGGATATAGTATAAATTTAGATCAGGGTGAAATACTTCTTTTAAACGCTTTGGTTGGCCATTGGTAGAACCTTCAATATAATCGGTTAAAGCTGCTTTTATTCTGCTTATTTCATTTTCATCTTCTTGCATTCGCTGCTGAGAAGACTGGCTGTTTTGTTGATAAAGCGGAAGGCTGGGATTACTTTTTAAAGTAGCTAGTTCAACAGCCTTATTGTAATTTTCTGTAGCTAGTGCATACTGTTTATTGGCAAGTAATGCATCGGCATAGCTATCAAAACTATTTGGGAAAAAAGGATAGAGTACAGCATTCGTTTTTAAAATGGCAACTGCTTTTTCGGGCTCTTCCATATTTTCATAGCCTTGTGTATTGATAAAATCATAATCTATTACACCCATTTTTTGATAATAGATAAGGCGATGGGTAATCAAATCAGATGTTAGCTTTTCCATGGGTTGAGCTAAAAATTGTGTTAGCTGCTCTCGTGACAAAGAACTCTTTTTAGATTGATTAATGTCTTTTAAAGCAAGTTGAATGCCTACCTCTAAAGCTTCCGAACTTTTTGCTTTTACATCCGGGGTAATTCCTGTGAATTGAAATTCTTTTTTCGTAACCGGGTCGCGCTCAGTCGAACTTGAAATGAAAATAGAAAACCTATCGTTTAATCGATGACTTCTTGCTCCATATCCTGCGCCTGACGTATTTTCCCCAATGATGGTCGCTCTTTTGGTATTTTGCAGCCAAAATGCCAATTCTTCAGCTGCGGAAGCCGATTTGTTATTGACCAAAACATACACAGGAAGCTCTGGATACGTATCACCTGAAATGAAGGGTTCTGTATAGATGCTGTAACTGTAATCATCATACCTAAGATAGTATTCTGCCAATTCAACGGCTTCT
>JBCBCD010000763.1:0-1555 GCA_038530915.1 Bacteroidota bacterium | reverse complement strand
GAGATAACTAATGAAGTAGGAAACGATATAGGGTACCCCTCCATTGTTGTCTCTAACGTCTATGATCAATGCATTTGAATTGCCTAAAATAGGCATTAGTTGTCCGTATTTTTGCCTTACTGAACTGGCATGTTGCCAGTTGGAAAAGTGATTGATTTTTAAATAGGCGATGTTGTTTTGTAAAAACCGGATCTGATCAATTCCATGGATATTTTGATCTGACTCTTCATCACTTGATTCAGCCTCTTCAGTTTCTCTCACTCTTGCGGTGTAATCCAGATATAAATGTAAATCTCCGTTGTATGATCTTAAATCATCAGTCAGTTGTTTGGCTAATTTATCAGGATCTTTAATGGATTGATATTTCCCTGCTTTAAAATTATCTTTCATTAGTTGGCCTATCTTTACGCCATCTTCTGCCGATACATAATAATAGGCCAAAGAATCAGCCATGGTATTGACCAGATCACTTAACTCATTATTACTAACAGCCCTATTATTTTGAGAAAAAGAAACAAAGGATAATGCAAACAAGAAAAGAAATAACAAAATTGATTTCATAATTGTCGAATGTATTTTGGGGCAAGATCGATAGGGGGATTTAATCAAAATAGAACAGAATTAGCCTCATAGTTTTCTATATAAATTGGGCAATAGATGGGTATGTTCTTTGAAGGTTCTAATGAAATGACTTTGATCGGCAAAACCACAATAATGTGCAATTTCAGTTAAGGATAAATTACTGGACTTTATCAGATCAATGCTTCTTTCTATTCTTTGCTTTCTTCGGTATTGACCCAGTGTACATCCAAAGTGTTTTCTAAAATATTTGGAAATAGTAACCGGATGAATGTTTAAATAATTACTCAGTTCATGTAAAGAAAAATCTTCAGTCCATTGGTCATGCAATAGTTCCTCCAATTGTGAGAGCCATCTGGGGGCTGAGGGAGAAATCGTTTGTGGTTCTGAAATCAATTCCAACAAAATAGATAGTACATTTTGATCCTGATTTTGCTCTTTGCGAATCAATTCTGACTGCATGGCCAATAATAGGCTTTTAGGATTTTGCTGCTTGCTAAAATTGTAGTTGACCTCATGTTCTGTTAGATCATATTTTTTTAGAAAGGCTTCTGAAAGTTCTACATTAGCACTTTTTGAAATGATTGCAGGGGATAAAAACCGATGTATTTCGCCACTGTGAAAGAAAATGGCTTTCCCTTTATGATCTGTATAATTATCCACTCTCTTTTTCTGACTCAATCCATTTTGAAAGACAAAAACAATATGAAGGTTTTCATGACAATGCCATTCGGGATTACTATTCCTGGTATAATATGTTCTTGAAACGATACCACCATTAATAGATACTTTATCCTCTATTTTTCCGGTATACTCTCCCTGGTTGAAAACTTGCTTTTTCATAAATGTGGGTAATTTTCAAGACTATGATATAATAACGATCATTGTTAGGGTAGATAGTATAGAAAAATACTTATAATATAAGTAGTTAGCCACAATTAAGATTTAAATAAAAAAGTTCTTTGAAAAGTTGATA
>JBCBCD010000762.1:0-4026 GCA_038530915.1 Bacteroidota bacterium | reverse complement strand
TCATTCGTTCTGAAGGAGCTTCGAAGGTAGCTATGTTTACTTTAATTGTTCCTGCAGTAGTTAATATGATATTGGACCCCATCTTTATAGTCGTATTAGATTGGGGAATTGCAGGTGCAGCATGGGCAACTTCTTTTTCTTACATGGCCAGTGCCTTGTTTACCTTATTGTATTTTTTTAGTGGCCGTTCTGAATTAAAGCTTAAACTCCAAAACTTAAGGCTCAATTTTTCTATAGTAAAGGAAATCAATTCCATTGGTATCGTTACACTAGCCCGCCAAGGCACCATCAGTCTTTTATCCATTGTATTAAATAACTCTTTATTTATTTATGGTGGAGAAATTAGTGTTTCCATATATGGTATCATCAATAGGGTGATGATGTTTGCCAACTTCCCGGTTTTGGGTGTTACGCAGGGATATTTACCCATATTGGGTTATAATTATGGTGCTCAAAAATGGGACAGGGTAAAATTGGTAATCAATACAGCTATGCGATCGGGTACATTTATTGCATTAGGAATTTTTACCTGTATAATGCTGTTTTCAAACAACATAGTCAGCTTATTCTCTAATGATCAAGATTTAATCAATCAAGCTGCTCCAGCCTTGCGTAAAGCCTTTTTAGCAACGCCCTTAATAACTGTCCAATTAATTGGTTCTGCCTATTTTCAGGCAATAGGAAAACCAGTACCAGCTTTATTGCTTACATTGACCAAGCAAGGTTTTTTCCTCATACCACTTATTCTAATCTTACCGCCTATTTTTGGTTTGGACGGTATATGGTATTCATTTCCCATTGCTGATGTGATGGCAGCAAGTATCACTTTCTTGTATTTGCAAAAAGAACTTTCCAAAACCATCAACCGATATGTGGTTGAAAGTGAAGCCTCTTTGGAAAAAGTATGATAAAATGAAAAACTTAGATTCGCCATGTAACCATTTCGAATAAAATTGACTCTCTAAGAATGTAATAATTATTAAACAAACAAAAGTAATTATGAAGAGAGTACTTTCACCCTTGTTTCTCCTTATCTTCTTTTTTTCCCTAAACGCTCAAAATGAATCCACCCTTAGTGAAACAGAAAGAGTGTATGGTCTTTCACAACTTTGGAAAGCCACCAGCATGAATTTTGCCTTCTTCGAACAGGTACCTGACCTGGATTGGGACAGTCTATACCTTGCTTATATTCCTAAAGTAATGGCTGCTAAATCTGATTATGAATATGCCAGACTCCTTCAATCCATGTGTGCTCAATTGAAGGATGGACACACTCGCGCTTACCTTCCTCGTAATGTCAACCAACATCGAGGTGATGTAGCAGTGTTCACCAAACTAATTGATGGAAAAGTTTACATAACAGATATATTGAATGACAAGCTTGCTACCATGGGTATTCAAAAAGGTATGGAAATACTAAAAATCAACGATATCGATGTCCATGATTATGCAGAAAATGAAATAAAACCCTATTGTTTTGCTTCTACTCCTCAAGATTTAAACATCAAAATCTATCATTCTCAACTCCTGACAGGTTGGGCAAAGGAAACAGCCAAACTTACTTTAAAAGATCTTGATGATAACATCAAAACGATTGAGGTTCCAAGAAATTTGGATTTTATAAATGTACCAACTTATGAAATGATGTCTTTTCAAAAGTTAGCCAATAATACTGGCCACCTCACCATCAGACAATTTTGGGGAGAAGAATTCTTCGAAGTATTTGATAGCCTTTACCAAATGGTTGAAACCACCGAAAAGTTAATCGTAGATATAAGAGTGAATCAAGGTGGTAACTCAGGTTTTGCGACCTACGTGCTTAGACATTTATCTGATAAACCCTTTTACACTTCCAACTGGTCCACTCCTGTATACAATGCAGCCTTCGCCTCCTGGAACAGGGAACAAGAATGGTATTCAGAAAAAGGAAATTTGGAGGAACCGGTAGATTCAATAAAGCCTTATGGTAAACCTGTAGTTGTTTTAATTGGTCCCCAAACCTACTCTGCAGCAGAAGATTTTTGTTCTTATTACCAACAAGCAGATATTGGACCTATGATTGGAAGTCCTACAGCAGGAAGCACGGGAAATCCGATAGGTGTAAACCTGGTTAAGAACTTCTGGGCCCAGATTTGTACAAAGAAAGACGTTTTCTACGATGGAACAGAATTTGTAGGTTATGGTGTAAAACCAGATATAAAAGCTGAACAAAGTGCAGAAGACTTTTGGAAAGAAGAAGATACTGTGTTGAATTATGCCGTATCATTTTTGAATAAATAATCATAAAAAAGCAAGGCCAATGGCCTTGCTTTTTTATGATCATTTTAGGAGCATCACTGTTCCACTTAACTTTTGCTGTTGCGGCAAACCCTCTTCATCAATCCCATCCACGATTAAGACCCAAGTATAAATGCCTCCGGGCGCCCACTCTCCATTTGCCCTTCCATTCCAACCACTCAGCTCTTTTGTTTCAAACAACAAACCTCCCCATCTGTCATAAATGTACAATTGTATGGCTTCAATATCATTGCCATAGATTTCAAATCTATCATTAACTCCATCCCTATTAGGGCTAAAAGCATTGGGCACATATACTTTAGTAGGACAAATCTGTGTGACAACCAATGAATCTGTATTGACACATCCAAAATCGTTGGTCACCTCTACGATATAAATTCCTTCTTGCTCCACCAAATAGTTCTCTGATGTAGATCTATCCTGCCAGGCATAGGTCGTAAAGTTTCCAGGAGACAAGTCTAATGGAGTCAGTTGATCTTTTACACAATAGGCAGTATCTAATCCTAAGTTGGGCCTGGGTTTTGCAACCACCTCCACCTCCATAAAGGCTGGAAAAGTAGCACAGCCAGAAATAATGCCTATCACTTCATATTGCCCTGTTTGATTAGGTTTGACACCGTTAAGAACTGGAAATTGTATTTCTTCAATATAATCATTAGGCCCCTTCCATTCGTAGCGAGCACCTGCTAAATCAGTAGCCCCCAATAAGATTGTGCCATCTTCACATAAAGCTGTATCAGGTAATGGGCTTACTGCTTGTCGTAAGGTCACTGACAGGTCTCGGTATAAGGTATCAATAGTACCCAGACATTCATCTTCTAATATTAAACTGACAGGATAACTTCCAAGTGCATCATAAAAATGACTAAACTTTGCTTCATTCGTAGTAGTGCCATCTCCTAGATCCCATTGAAAATTGTAACGAACCGGTGAAAGTCCTGTATCAAAGAAAATGGTATCATTTAAGCAACCTCCTTCAGGGATAGGGTTCGCATTGATGGGACTAAAACTCGCACCACCACTGTAAGCATAAGACTCTACATCTCCATAGCCATACGCAGTAGCTATAACACCACAGCCTTCTGAAATAATGGTATGTGCCCCTGTTTCCACTCTTACTCTGGCAAAAGAAAAATCTGGATTGGCTTCGATGGGAAAAAAATTAACCCCCTGACCAATTAGTGGACTGCCATCAAAAAGAACAAAATCTGCATCCGCAGTTCTTGTGATGATGTTGATGTAATTTTCGGTTATATTCTCAAACCTTGAATTGAAGAGGGTCACAGTATCTCTGGTTTGCTCGATACTATTAAGGACGACCATGGAAGGATCACCTAAAGAATGGCTATTACAGTTTTGCCCAACATTAAATTGAGCAACCAAAATTGGTTTATCCCCTACTATGTAACTGGGAGCTGAACCTGAAAACTCATAAAATCTACCTGCGTTTAAAAGTACTTCAGATACACCAGTCCCTCTAAATATCCTGATACGTGTATCGTCTTCGGAAGCCAAAACCCGAAAGACATCAAAGCGGACACTAGCATTAGGCACTGTAATAAATTGGCGGCCATATGCTGTTACAGGATACATTTGTTCTAATAAATTATCTCGAAAAGGGCAATCTGAAGGTACTTGAGTCCATCTGTTTCCAGACATTAAGGCAATAGGTTTATCAGAAGTTACATAGCTTCCTGTCATATCGCCACTACCTACATCTGCCTGTAC
>JBCBCD010000761.1:0-4031 GCA_038530915.1 Bacteroidota bacterium | reverse complement strand
GGATATTATTCTTCTCGAAAATGTTTTTAACGGTTTCTAGCTTATCATGCGGTCCTACCGTGATAAGCTTTGTAGTCATAATGTCTTTTACTGGATTAAAAATGTTCATAATATTGGCTTTTAACTTAGATGGTTACCAAAATTGAAATTTCAATTCTGTTACCCATCTAATATGGTAAAATAAGATTAGGTAACCTTTTGTGTTCCTATTACAAATATGAAACTTTCAGCTGCCATTTAAATTGACTCGGATCAACCAGAGGGGTGACATTTGTCACCATTTTTATAGCATCATTTTAACCCAATAAGGGTATTTTATAAAGACAGTATTTAAGCTACTAAACCTGGGCACTTTTTACTTAACCATTACTTAACCTGTTTTTCCCATCCTTTTTAAACACTTCCTGTTTTTTTGTCGACGAAAAATACAAATCATGTAATTAAGTAAACTCAATAATTAACTCGCTTTATCATGAAACAATTCTTTACTGTACTTCTAGTACTAGTGGCTGTCATTTCTATGACTGCTCAAAACATTTATCAAAACAACCGCTTAAATGGTGAAAATGAATCTTTCATCGCTGAATGGGCACCCTTCTATCATGGTGTTGCTTCAGGAGATCCGTTGGAAGACCGTGTCATCATCTGGACGCGTGTCACACCAGAAGAAATGGATGGCCAATCAATCGATGTAGATTGGGTGGTATCTACTGATGTAATGCTTCAAAACATTGTACAGTCTGGTACTTTTACTACCGATACAGCTCGTGATTACACTGTAAAAGTAGATGTTACAGGTTTGGACGCTGGTACTACTTACTATTATGGATTTTCAGCTATGGGTAAAAACTCATTGACTGGTAGAACCAAAACAACCCCTTCCGGCGATCAGGCTGATCACTTAAAATTTGCTATAGTGTCATGTAGTAATTATCCGGCAGGCTACTTTAATGCTTACCAAAGAATCGCTGAACGCAATGACTTAGATGCAGTTATTCACTTAGGGGATTATATTTATGAATACGCCAACTTTGTGTATGGCGCAGATAGCTCTTTGGCTTCTCAGCGTTTGGTAGAACCCAATAAGGAAATCATTACTGCTGCTGACTATCGTAGCCGTTACTCTACTTACCGTTTGGATACCAATTTGATTCGTGTACACCAGCAACATCCTTTTATCACCGTATGGGATGATCATGAAAGTGCAAACGATGCGTACAAAGATGGTGCAGAAAACCACACTCCTGAAACAGAAGGAGATTGGGAAACTCGTAAAGCTATTTCTAAGGACGTATATTTTGAGTGGATGCCAATCCGAGACAATGAAGCACAGAGTGTGTACCGTAAAATTTCTTATGGTAATATTACTGACTTGATTATGTTGGATACTAGACTGGAAGGCCGTGAAATTCAAATTTTTAATGCTCTAGATTCAGCACTACAAGATTCTATGCGTACACTTTTGGGTGCTGAACAAAAGCAATGGCTATTTGATCAATTGTCTAACTCTACGGCAAAATGGAAAATCATTGGCCAGCAGGTTATTTTCTCTGAGTTGAATGTAGGTTGGGCAGCTCTTCAAGATCCTACGACCGATTACTTTGGTACAGAAAGTATCTTCCTCGACATTTGGGATGGTTATCCAGCAGAAAGAAGACAAGTAATCAATTTCTTAAAGGATAATGAAATTGATAATACCATTATCTTAACTGGAGATTTCCATACTACTTTTGCTTTTGATGTAGCAGATACACCAGTCAATGTAACTTTTCAGCAATCTCCACTAGGTGAAGTTCCTGTTTATGTTCCTTCTGACTATGATCCTGCTACAGGAGCAAATTCAGTGGCAGTAGAATTTGCCTGTCCAAGTGTCAACTCTGCTAACTTCGATGAAAACACAGGTTTAGAAGTAGCTATAGCCTTCCAGGAAACCATCAACAATGAGATCTTTGCTCTACCTGGTGTGAGCTTAGGTAATCCCAACCCACACTTGAAATATACCGATTTCATTCAGCATGGTTACTTCGTTTTGGATGTTAGACAAGATACTGCTCAGGCAGATTACTTCTTTACGCCTATTTTAGAAATAAGCAATGAAGAAACGTTTGGTAGAGGCCTTTACACTCAAGCAGATAGCAACCACTTGATTTTTGCAGATACTTTTGCAGCACCGAAAGCCGTTCAGGATGAGCCAGCTCCTTTGTCTCCGCCATTGTCAACTAATGTAGAAGATATTGCTACTCCTAATGTTTTTGCTTTGTTGGCTAATTATCCAAATCCTTTTGGTGTTACCAATACCTTGCACTACTCATTGAGCGAGTCGGCACAAGTATCAATCAGGTTGTATGATGTAGATGGAAAATTAGTAGATACTTTGATAGAAGAGCGATTACCTACAGGTATCTATACTACTCAGTTGAATGCTGCAAACTTAACTAATGGAACATATATTTATCGCATTGATGTGAATGATCGTACTTATAATACGAAAGTAGTTGTAGCTAAATAATTGATTATTCTGAAGTTGTTTAAAGTTTTCTATTTAGAAATTAATTTTCCGAACAATCGTCGAAGGGTTTAAAAGTTTAATTATTAGGCTTTTAGGCCCTTCGACATTTAGACCAACAAAATACTTTAGTCGATAGCTATTAATTCCAGTGTAGGGTGTAGAGGCCCTCTACACCCTACACCCTACACCCTACACCAAAACGATTATTTTGAAACAACCATTACAAAAGCATTTGTTATCAAGGTTAATTTGTTGAATTAAGTAGTAAATAAAGCCTGTTTCAAATGTTATTTTTTGAAACGGGCTTCGTATTTTTAAGTAGAAGATTGTGTTAATTATTCATGTATAACAAATCAAAAGACATTAGTTATGAACATCATTATTTTTCTTATCATTGGCGCTGTAGCCGGCTGGCTTGGTGGAACACTTACCAAAGGAAGTGGTTTCGGTCTACTTGGTAATATCATTGTTGGTATCATTGGTAGTTTTATCGGTGGTTATTTGTTTGATTTTTTAAATATTGATATTGGGAATGGGATGCTTGGTTCCATTATCACAGCTGCGGTTGGTGCGATTGTACTGATCTCTTTAGTAAGATTAATTAACAAATAGTTTTTTGAAAGAACATTTAAAACGCTGGAGACTAATATTAGGAAGCCAATCTGAGTCTTCTGAGGAGGCTCAGGTTGAATTGGACGCTCTCTCAATGGGCATGGATGAAGCATTGGAGGCCTTGTATGACAGCGATAGAGAAGGGGGATTGGGTTCTTCTTCTCCAAACATCAACAGGTGGCTTGGAGACATTAGGAAATATTTTCCCAGTACAGTTGTAGAAGTCATTCAGAAAGATGCCCTGGAAAGACTTGATCTTGCTGAATTATTACGAGAACCAGAGTTGGTTGAATTTCTCGAACCCAATGTTGATTTAGTAGCAACCATCCTCAGCTTGAATAAAATATTGCCCAGTAAGACCAAAGCCACGGCCCGCCTCATTGTACAAAAACTGGTTAAAAAAGTAGAACAACAACTCAAAGCGCAATTGCAAATCTCCATTTCAGGTGCAATCAACCGTGCTGTCAAAAACAGGCACCCTAAACTCAATGAGATCAATTGGCATAAAACCATACTTAAAAACATCAAACATTACCAAGCTGATCTAAAAACCATTATTCCCGAGCAATTAGTAGGCTATGGCAAGCAAAAAGCAAAACTCAAGCACATCATATTATTGGTAGATCAGAGTGGCTCGATGGCCAGCTCTGTAGTATATACGGGTATCATTGGAAGTATATTGGCTTCGATCCGGTCCATCAAAACCCATCTTGTCGTTTTTGATACTCAGGTAGTAGACCTAACCCAAAAATTAGAAGATCCTGTCGAATTGTTATTTGCGACTCAGTTAGGAGGAGGTACTGATATTGGACTTGCACTTCAGTATGCTGAAAGTTTGATTACCCATCCTCAGGATACCATTTTATTTCTCATTAGCGATCTCTATGAAGGTGGTCGTCCCAATAAAATG
>JBCBCD010000760.1:0-4034 GCA_038530915.1 Bacteroidota bacterium | reverse complement strand
GGAGACTTTGAAAGAGCATTGGTATTTAATTTTATACTTCTATTTAATTTAAAATGCTGTCCTGTTGTTATGTTCTAATGTTGTCCTGCTTTATCTGTTCTTTTTTCTACAGGAAAAAAATTAAAAAAAATCTTCTTCTTTTCCCCCTCCTATAAATTTACCTTGTCTATATAAACAGAAAACAAAAACAAATGGATCAGGCTCAACTCATCACATATTTAAACGGTCATGCCACGAAAGAGGAAGCAAGAGCTATCGAAGCATGGATACAAGCCGACCAAGCCAATGAAGCCATGTTTTTAGAAACCAAAAAGATTTGGGAACCTAAAACCATCGCCCCCCACTTGGTAAAATCAGATATTGATAAAGCCTGGCAAAATGTAAGAAGTAGGACTAACAATACAACAAAAACAAGAATCATTGGGATAAGAAGATGGAGCATTGCAGCTTCTGTTTTGATCTTAATTGCAGTAAGCTATTTTTTGCTACCTTCTAACAAGATGAATACGTATGCTACACAGGATATAGATGGCCCACAACTGCTAGAAATGCCTGATGGATCTAAGGTGTGGTTGAATGCATTTTCAACTTTAGAATATCCAAAAAAATTTAAAGGAAATGAACGCAAAGTGAAATTGAGTGGTCAAGCTTTTTTTGATGTTGAGCGATCTGAAAGCCAACCCTTTATCATAGAAACAGAAAAAGTAGGTGTAAAGGTCTTGGGAACCAGTTTTGATGTGATGGCTTATCCGGATAGTACTTACACTGAAGTACTTGTAGCAAGTGGGAAGGTGGCTTTCTATTTGCTAGATGCTCAGGAAAATAATACAATTCTTGAAAAAGATCAGGGAGCAAGGCTTATAAAGTCAACGAAAAAGTTTGAAAATCAGGAAGTTGTAAATCCAAATAAAAGAGCCTGGTATACTCAACAATTATACTTTAAAGACACTCCTTTAGCAAATGTTTTGACAGAACTTGAGCAATCTTTTGAAATCAAAATAAGTATTGCAGAAGAAGCGATAGGCCGATGTTTACTAAATGGGAGCATTTCAATTTCTGATCAGGCAGAAGCTTTTGAAGTCATCGCAACATTATTCGACCTGGAAGTAGAAAAACAAGCAAATAGAAACTACTTAATCAAAGGAGAAGGCTGCAAATAACAATACAGCAGCATGACAGCATAACAACATGATAGCATAAAAGCATACATCTAACATTGTACACAAACGCAATGGTGGCGCCCCATTGCCCATTATTAATATCACTTAACTTAAATTAATGAAATCACTGACTGTTTGGATCTTTTGTTTCATGAGTCTTTCAGTGGCTTATGGACAAAACAATGGACTCTATTTAAAAGTCGCTTACAATGGCGGCATGATTATCAATCCGGGGGTTAGCTTGGGGGTAGGCTATAGTCTCTTAGGTGGCGCACAGGATCAGGCGACCTTGGACAATAGCTACCATGAACTAAGAATTGGTATTTCCACCAATTATTATTTCCACCAAAGGTTGAATAAAGGTTTGTCTTTGGGGCCTGAAGTGGCATGGATCAGAACTTCAAAAAAAGGCTTTCAATTTGGGGTAGTTTCCAATTTTGGATTTTTAAGAACTCATATTGACAATACATTTGAAGTGGATGATTCCGGTCTGCTAAGCAAAGCAAAATCAAGTGGAAACAATCACTTTTTCTATGATTTTGGTCTTCGTTTGGGGAGAACAGGTAGGCTGGATAACCAACGCATGATGGAATGGTATATACAGCCCAAATTGCAATTTCAAACTCCATATTTTAAACAACCCAATAAATATTTCCTGACAGAAATCGGAATTAACTATCAAATCAATTAAAACATGAAATCAATATCAATTTATATAAGCGCATTGACTCTGATTGTTTGTTCTTTGGGCTGCTCAGAAAAAATTTCACTAGCATCAGAAAATGAAGATTACTTTTTTCATGTAAAAGAAGAAGGAGCCTATCTGCCAGTATGGGTACGTGGTAATGTAAGTTCAAAAAAAATATTGCTTTATGTCCAAGGCGGACCTGGATTGAATACCATAGATTTTGCTACTGTTGACTATATGGGGTGGGAAGGCACTTTGGAAAAAGATTATGCCATTGCGTATTACGATCAACGAGGTATGGGGAATGCTCAAGGAGACTTTGATTGGGAAAGCATCAGCTTGGATCAATACATGAAAGACTTACGTAAAATAGTTTTTGCTATTAAAACCCAATACCCAGAAACTGATGTTTACCTTTTTGGACACAGTTTTGGCGGCTGGTTGTCTTACTTGTATGAAGTAACCTATGCAGATGAACCTGTAGTTGATGGAGTAATAGCCATGAATGCCCCTTTTTCTACAGATAAAAATGAAATCAGGTGGACATTTAGACATGCTTTTCTTAAAAGAGTAGCTGAAGATTTTATTGAAAAAGAAATTGAGATGGAATACTGGACAGAAGTATTCAATTGGACGAATGAACATCCTGTTATTGATGAGTTGGAAGAAAGAAGACAATGGAACAGATATGTGATCAATGGCTTATCAGCTTATGAGATAGAGCCTAAGCTCGGACTAGGAAAAATATTGAAAGGAGTATTTGCCTCATCCATAAATATTTTCCCAACCTTGCTGGATGTTGAAAAACAGGATAAAGTAGCAGACTTGTTATTTGCAGATCAGGATGGAATTGAGCTGCTAGATAGATTAGCAGAAATGCAATCCCCTCTGTTGATGATCACCGGGAGCTATGATGATATTGCTCCAGCTGAAGAATTAGAATTTGCTTTTGAACAAATAGGAAGCATAAAAAAACAATTAGTGGTTTTACCGGATGCAGGGCACGATTCTATGCTCAATCAACCGGAGCAATTTAGAAAAGCCATTAAGGATTTTGTAAATTAAATTAATCTTTGGAGTACTGACTATATTTTGTAGCAGTACTCCATAGTTTGTAGAATAAATAGTTGTAGATGAAAATTAGGATTTCATTCAACATTGTACTCTTACTTTCTTTGACTTTGGGATGTAAAGCACAAGCTAATCTTCTGGATGAGAAAATTACCCTAGAAGAAAAGGGAAAAACTGTAGTTGAGATTTTGGAAAAAATCGAAACCATTACTCAATTAAGAATCGCTTATCCCAGCTCGTTAATCTCCAATCCTGATGAGAAAAAAAACATCAGTTGGAAAAACAAAAGCCTAAAGGAGTGTATTGAATCCCTTTTTGCCCCTCAAAAGGTTGAGTTAAAAGTGATAGGGGAAAGTTTATTGATCAAGTCACCTAAAAAGGAGAAGACCAAATCTACTTTACAAGGATGGATCAAAGATAAATCCAATGGTGAATTTTTAATTGGGGCGACTATTCTTATAAAAGAACTAGAAAATACAGGTGTGATAAGCAATGAATATGGTTTTTATACGCTTGCATTGGAAGCGGGTAAATACACTATAGAAATAACTTATATAGGCTATGAAAACGCAACGATTGAGGTTGAATTAAAGACTGATCAAAGACTGGATATCAATTTATCGCCCGGAGAAACTGTTTTCCAGGAAGTAGTAATAAAGGAAAATAAATGGAAACCTACTACCTATTCAAATGGAACAAGTAGGTATGTTATTAGTACCAAAGCGATTAAGACGTTACCAAATATAGGTGGCGAGCCAGATGTTCTAAAAACCATACATACTTTACCTGGGGTAGTAACAGTAGGTGAGGGCTCGAGTGCAATGTATATTAGAGGGGGCAATCAAGATCAAAATCTTATTTTATTGGATGAGGCTCCTATTTACAATCCGAGTCACTTGTTGGGTTTTTTTTCCATCTTTCATCCCGATGCTATTCATCACACGGAAGTTCATAAAGGCAATTTCCCTGTAAAATATGGTGGACGCTTGTCTTCGGTAGTAGATATGAAGATGAAAGAAGGCAATAAAGAAGCGTTTGGGTTAGAAGGGGGAATTGGCTTGCTTTCGAGTAGATTGATGATGGAAGGTCCCATAAAAAAGGGGAAGCATTCTTTC
>JBCBCD010000759.1:0-4035 GCA_038530915.1 Bacteroidota bacterium | reverse complement strand
TTACAGGTGCTGCCATTTTTGTTTGGGATAAAGAGCTGACCAATTGGTATTACCATGACTGTGTATATGTTGATGAAGTAGGAGCAGAATTATTGCCACCAAGTGAGTTGTTTGCAACAGTAGAAAGCATTTATCCGGAGGATGAATTTAGGAGCATACGAGTGGAGAGTGATCCTCAAAAAAACTATGTTTTAAGTAGAAGAAAGAAAGCAGAAGACCCAGGATGGACTTACTTTTCGACCTTAGATTATTACGAGAAGATTTATATTAATCCATATAGCGGGAAAATAGAGGGAGTTGTAGACATGAAAAGGAATTGGATCTACCTTTCTCGTCGCTTGCATCAAAACTTATTGTTACATCCTGAGATAGGAGAAGCTTTGTTGGGTTATGCTGCTATTGTCATGATCATTATGGCTTTTACCGGTCTGTATCTCTGGTGGCCCAGATCCTGGAAAATGGCCAAGCATAGTTTTAAAATTGCTTTTACGGCTCCTTGGAAGAAAGTCAATTGGGATGTGCACAGCAAAGGCAGTTTTTACACCCACTTGTTTATCCTGTTTTTTGCTTTAACGGGACTTACATGGACTTATCCGGCATGGCGCAGCACGGTGTACAAAATGCTAGGTAACCATCCTGAAGAAATATTTGATAATCCTGAGCCTCCACAATTAGTAGGATTGGATCAAACAGAACCCTTGGATATGGCCTATGCAGATGCCTTGACCAAAAGGAACAGTTGGGAATACCTGAACTTAAAAAGACCTGAAAGAGATAAAAATGAAGGCATTATCTCTGCTACTTTAAAGCACAATGACCTTCAATCGGGTTGGTACACCACTGATCAATTTACCTATCACCCTGAAACAGGAGCTATTTATTGGCAAAGACCTCATGAAAAGAAACTTTTGGGCGAAAAATGGAGAAATTCCAATTATTACTTACATACAGGAAGTATTTATGGTTGGCCAAGTAAGGTATTGGCTACTTTTTGTGCCTTGTTTTTTGTGAGCTTACCCATCACCGGATTCATCATCTGGCGAACGAAGAGAAGACCTAAGAAGAAGTTTGTTTCTCAAAAAAAGAAGAATAAGGAAAAAGTTGAGCTTGCTGACGTATAGTTTAAACCTTTAAACTCAATTACTTCCATATCGATATTTATTGAGCCAATCAATGATTTTTTGATTGACTTCAAATCGGTAACGGTGTAAGTTATGATCACTGTCTTCATAGATGACTAGAGAATAAATTTTGCCATCTTGTTCTAAGGCTTGAGCCAATTTTAAGGCATGTTTGACACTTACTTGTTTATCCATTCTGGAATGTAGGATAAGTATAGGAGTGGGCTTTGGTCTGGAAAGTTTATCGGCCCAGAGGTAAGGAGATCTTTCATAGCAATACACCTCTTGGAAATTGTCAAAATTGGGGAGGATATTTTCAAGACCGACATGTTGTTGTGTATCATCTGAGCCTTTCACCAAGTCGGGGTGATTGTCCAGATACAATCTGGCATCACTTATACCAGAAAGAAAAACTGCGGCCTTGATGTCTTGTTCCATCCTAAGACACATGGCCGTAAGTATTGCGCCCCTGTCTTTGCCTACCATAAAAATATTACGAGGGTCAGCATAGCCTAATCTACGAATCAAAGGAAAAAGACTCAACACATCTGTTAGTTCTTCGCCACCCCATTGGTCTTGAGCAGCCATTTCATTGATGTAACGATAATTAGGGGCAATAACCACAAAACCTGCTTTGGCCCAATCGTAAAACTGTATCAAATCAGTTTCGCTGATCTTTTCCTGATCACCAAGACCGCCACGATTGTATATGATAACCGGATAGTTGGCAAGAATTTCTTTAGGCTTGTAAATGAAGCCTTCTACTGCTAAGGAATCACTTTGGTAAGTGATCTTCAGGCACTCATATTTGCTTTGTTCTTGTGCTCGCTTCCAAATATATTTTGGAAACTTCCATTGAAGAAAAGGACTGAGGTTTTCGTGTGTAGTTGTGATTTCAAATGATTCAGTACTGAGGATGGTCCCATTGGGTTGTTGGGAAAAAAGGGGATTAAAGATTGAGTTAAGTACTAAAAGGCTAATCAGTAAAGGTTTTTTGTTCATTTAATCGCTTTTTTCTTTTAAAATCGGACAAAACAAGGATAATGACAATGATAAGTAGGGAATTAACGCTTATGAATTGAATAATTAATCGTTTTTTTGCCCAAAAATAATCCATGACAAAGAATACAGCGATTTTATTAATCAACTGCCCTGATAAAAAAGGACTGGTTGCTGCAGTGACAGACTTCCTTCATCGAAATAATGGCAATGTTGTTTCATTGGATCAACATGTAGATCATGAAGAAAATCAATTTTTCATGCGGATAGAATTTGAGCTGGATGGGTTTCTTATTCCGGCCGAAAAAGTAGGTGATTATTTCAATACTTTACTGGCTGCTCCACATAATATGCAATGGGAACTTTATTTGACCAATAGAAAACCTCGAATGGCTGTTTTTGTAACCAAGATGTCTCATTGTTTGTATGATATACTACAACGCTATAAGTCGGGAGAGTGGGGCGTAGAAATTCCAATCATTATCAGCAATCATATTAACCTTAAAAAAGTAGCAGATCGATTTGATATAGAATTCAGGCATTTTCCCATTAACAAAGAGAATAAACTAGAGCAAGAGCAAGCACAGGTCGAATTATGCAAAGAACTGGGTGTCGACTTCGTTGTGTTGGCTCGATATATGCAGATTCTTACCGGTAATTTCATCAATGCTTTCCCTAATAAAATCATCAATATCCATCATTCCTTTTTACCTGCATTTAAAGGTGCCAAACCTTATCATTCTGCGCATTCCAGAGGTGTTAAGATCATTGGTGCAACTAGTCATTATGTGACGGAGGACTTAGATGAAGGGCCAATCATTGTTCAGGATGTCAGAGCCGTCTCGCATAAAGACTCTGTTAAAGACATGATACGCAAGGGGAAGGATATGGAGAAAGTAGTTTTGTCTCAAGCGATATGGTTGGAGTTGCAGCATAAGGTATTGCCATATAAGAATAGGACGATAGTGTTTTGATGGCTATTTTTTCTTCACCATGGAGTAGCATAGAGTCCTCTATGCACTCCATGGTGAAAGGCAAATAGTATCCTTAACAAAATCTTAACTTTTGCTACTTGACATTACTAGACGACTGGTCATATATTTGCCTCGTAGTTAGAAAATAAGAAATGGGAAGAACCGCAAAACACGAAGAGAAAGAAAAGCAACTGGTGCATAAAGGATTTGAAATCTTATGGAATAAAGGTTTCAATGGGACGAGTGTGAACGATATAGTAAAAGCTGCAGGAATTCCAAAAGGCTCCTTCTACTTTTACTTTGACAGCAAGGAGGATTTTGTAATCAAAGCCATACATCAATATTTTAAGGAACAGTATTATCCTTCTATTATGATTTTACAAGATCAGTCATTATCTGCAAAAGATCGATTGATGAAGTTTTATGAAGAAAGGGTAGAAATGGCTAAGAATGATCAGTTTTGTAAGCAGGGCTGTATGTTTTCAAACATCAGTTCTGAAATATCCGGACAAAATGACAAAGTCCGAGAAGAGATTACAAAGATTTACAATTACGCGATTAAATATGTAATAGATACTGCAAAGGAAGCTCAAAAGGATGGAGATCTGGATGCGTCTTTAAACATCCCTGATATGATCACCTTCTTTGAGGATGCTTTTAGAGGAGCTTTAATTACAATGAAAGAAAAGCAAAGTACTTATCCTGTCGATAACGTGCATAACATGCTTAAGAGGATGTTGAAATAATACATTTTTTTGACTGTTTTATAGACGACTGGTCGACTTTATGGATCCACTATTGAATCTTTAGAGTAGACTCGCAAGAGAGGGGAGTAGACTCATCACCTCACGCCGTGAGGTGATGAGTCGAACCCAGCATAAATAGACTGAAAAAAGATAGGAACAGCCAGTATGAAAACCAGACACAACCCCAGAGAGCGT
>JBCBCD010000758.1:0-4036 GCA_038530915.1 Bacteroidota bacterium | reverse complement strand
TATTCATAAGCCATTGCGCTCACTTACGGCAGAAAACTTTAGACAACTTCAAAATCAATAATCTTAATAAGCAAGATATCAGGTAAGAAGTATTGATGAGATTAAAGATGCCCAATGAGCTGTTTTAAGGTATAGACAGTATATGGGGAAGTACAAAGCATTTTACGATCAAAAATGCATTTGATTTAAATTTGTCATATGACTTATGTTCTGTATTGATTACTATAACCGAATGATTTATATTAAGAAGACAATGATTTAATATGATTAATAAATCAAAACAACTTCAAGTTTTTAAAGAAACCATTGATTTCTTAAGAGACCATTCCTTTGAAATATTTGATTTTCCGGATCTTGCGGATGCATGGAATAGGCTTGATAGGGACTTAAAAAGTGATTACAAAAACTGGGCAAAATGTGAAGATGAAAATTGGTTGAGGTTTGTTATCTTTTTTAATATGGGCTATGATGCTAGATATTCGTTTAGTTATAATTTTGAGGTGGATTTATGTAAGCAAATTTGGACCTTTGGACCCTACGTGGAGGACTATCGTGATGAGTTTCCTCTGGGTTATTTACGCTTAAGGATTGAGCATCTAATGGATAGAAAATTACCTATAAGCAAGATAGAATATAATGAGATTAAGGAAGATGAGTATGAACTTAAATTTAAATTCAATGAAACCGAGGTTTACTTTAGTGATGGTGATACAAGAGTTTTGTGCTATAATTTTATAGATAAAATTTATGAGCTGGAAAATACCTACAATAAGGAGGAAAATATAAAGCTCAGAACATATAATACTGACCCCGGAATAATGTTTGCATGTGATGATTATACCTTCTTGCGACTTAATAATTATTTAGGAATTGAATTGTAGCGTTTACAAAAAAAGATGATCATCTTTTTATTATTGATAAAGACTCAACTCTTCAATAGCATACCTTGCACAGGGATTCAAATGTGGTGCATCCACTAACTTGGGATGTTCGAAATGCTGCACAAGAGACATTCCAATCTTTTTCATCACATGAATGGAGGGGGTATTAACAACAGGCGCAATGGCTTCAATTCTTTCAAGTTGTCGAATTTTAAAACCATATTCTAAACAGGCTTTGGCCCCTTCTGTTGCAAAGCCTTGATACCAGGCCGATTGCTTCAGTCGCCATCCAATATCAATATAGGTACCCCAGCCCAGGTCAAACTCTTGCTTACAAAGTCCGATGAATCCAATGAATTCATTTGTATCCAATCTATCAACTGCAAAATAACAATAACCATTGTCTTTGTATTGTTGCTGCATTCGAGCTATGTGTTTGGCTGTATCCTTCTCGGTGAATATTTTGGGAAAATACCGCATGACTTCCGGGTCTGCATTAATGGCAGACATAGGTTGCAGGTCTTCTTCTATCCAGTTTCTTATACCCAGTCTGGGGGTCGAGATCAGGTATTCTTTCATGCTTTGATTTGTTCATTAATAATGTTCCATGCTAGCGGTGACTCGTATCCTTTATTGATTACAAAAGTAGCTAGTTTCGATTTTCGTTTGTATAAGTTGGGCTCTTTGAGGAGCGTATTTTTTTGCAAAATAACTTCTTCTAATTGTTTCAAGTAATCCAAGTCGTCTATTTCTTCCATCGCCTTACGGAGACAATAGTCAGAAATTTCACGAAACTTCAGCTCTCGTTTGATTTTCACCTTACCCCATTTGTTAATTCTGAATTTTCCACGGGCAAAAGAACGAGCAAAGCGTTCTTCATCCAAAAAACGATCTTCTATCAATTGTATTATTATTTCTTCCAGTGTATCGCCATATACGCCTAGGTCTAACAACTTAGAACGCACCTCTTTGTGGCACCGATCTCTATAGGCACAGTACTGCTGAAGTTTTTTCAAAGCATCATCCGGCGATATCCATTTTTGCTCTTTTTGCTTCCGATCCATCAAAATAATAATTTGTTAATGTGATTTTTTTTGGGTTGATAGTGTCTTTTTCACACCTTTACGTCTATATATTTGATATTCAACCAATCATTAACTATACAAACGCTATTTAAACATGGAAAATTTGTTTGACTTACAAGCATTGGGACAACAACTTACCACTTATGCACCAAAAGTTATAGGTGCAATATTAACACTTGTAATAGGTTTTTGGGTTATAGGCCGTATTACTTCAGTTTTAAGAAGATATTTCGACAAAAAAGATTTTGACAAAACGGTAGAGCCTTTCTTATTGTCGCTAGTAAATGTTGGTCTAAAGATCATGTTGCTATTGGCTGTTGCACAGATGTTTGGCATACAGACTACTTCATTTGTTGCTATTTTCAGTGCCTTGGCTTTTGCTATTGGTTTGGCATTACAAGGAAACTTGGGCCATATGGCCGCGGGGATCTTGATTTTGATTTTCCGTCCATTCAAAGTAGGTGACTACATCGTATCACAAGGATATGAAGGTACGGTAAAAGAAATTCAGATCTTCACTACCATTTTGACTACACTTGACAACAGAATCATCATCATCCCTAATGGTGCCATCACAAGTGGGCCTATTGAAAACTTAACCGCTCCTGGCGAACGTAAAGTTCCAATGGTATTCGGTATTGGTTATCCGGATGATATTGATAAGGCACGTGAAATCATCCAGCAGGTTGCAGATGCTTGTCCTGATATCAATCATGATAAGCCTGTAGATATATTTGTGTTAGAGTTGGGTGATAGCTCAGTGAACTTTGCCGTGCGTCCTTGGACAACAAACACAAAATACTGGGATGTACACTTCTACATGCACGAAAACATCAAGAAAGAATTTGATAAAGCCGGTATTGGTATTCCATTCCCACAAATGGATGTACACATCAATCAAGTGGCATCATAGAGATTAAATGCAATTAGAATAATTGCATTTAGTTGTTGGTTGTTGGTTTTTAGTTGTTATAGCAGAATAAATTCTACTAAAACTTTCTGTAACAACCAAAAACCAAAAACCAACAACTAACAACTGCTAAAGCAGTTCATCTATCAAATCCGCAATCTCTTCCCCAACGGTATGGTGATACCCCACTATGCCCAATTTCCTTGCACCTATAATATTGGGTTCATGATCATCTATGAATAAAGTTTCTTCTGCTTTTAAGCTTGCATAGGATAAGACATACTCATAAATCTCGGCATCAGGTTTTCTCATGTGAACCAAATGAGAGTAAAATGGATATTTGAATAATTGATTGAATGCCTTTATGTCGAATTGAAAGTTTCTCTGTAGATATTGATTAACCCATTCAATATGGGTGGCATTCGTATTGCTGAGTAAGTAAATATCATGTGTTTGTCCAAGGCGTTTTAGCATCTCGATACGAGCAGGCTTTATTTCCAGGAGAACTCCATTCCATGCATCGATGATATCTTGATATTTGATCGTTTTGGAGGTAGCTTTTTGAATAACATCAATAAAGACTGCTTCATTGAACTTTCCTACTTCAAATTCAGTAAAGTGCCCTCCTTCCCAAAGTTTGAGATAGGCACTTTCATATTCGTCACCAAGGAGTGCTTTAAAGTTGTCATGTGCATTTTGAACATTGATGTCCAATAGGACATTTCCCAGGTCAAAGATGATGTTTTGGATCATTTTGTTACGTGCTTGTATTGTGAGATTAATTCAGCTAAAATTAGTAAGAATTTGGGTTCCTATTTCTTTGAGTTTCTTTTAAATTTAGGAACCCAATTAATCATATTTAAACAACGATCGACATGTCAAACTTAGATCCCACTCAACCCCATCCTGAAATGGAAGAACAGCACGAAGATACTTGCCCGCATTATTGCTCAGCTTATCAAGGAGAACCAAGAGAATTTGGCCCCGAAGTCTCAAATGAAAGGGCTAGGCTGATTTTGGTAAATGATAAAAAATGGGTCAATGGGACCATTTTAAAATACTATTTCTTTGATAAAGACAATGATGGTGAATATGTATACCTCAACAATGGCCAACGCCGATGGGTAACCTGGAAAGGAAATTCCAGTGAAAAAGGTGTA
>JBCBCD010000757.1:0-4037 GCA_038530915.1 Bacteroidota bacterium | reverse complement strand
CCACCTTACAGGTACCTGATGAAGGACAGCTGTTTTTCAATGAAATTGATGTTTTGAAAAACCCAATGGAACTAAGAAAACAATTGGGCTATCTGCCTCAGGAATTTGGGGTGTATCCCAAAGATTCAGCACATAAATTGCTTCATTATCTGGCCACTTTAAAAGGTATAGTTTCCAAAAAAGATCGCAATGCCATTGTTGAGGAAGTATTGGATCTTACCAATCTCTGGGAAGTTAGAGGTAAGAGCGTCAGCTCCTATTCTGGAGGAATGAAACAACGCTTCGGAATTGCACAGATTTTGCTAAATGATCCTAAACTCGTCATAGTTGATGAACCCACAGCCGGATTAGACCCTGCTGAAAGAAGTCGGTTCCTAAACGTGCTTAGGAATATTGGTAGTTCCAGAATAGTCATTTTCTCCACACACTTGGTTGAAGATGTGAAGGACCTTTGCCATGAACTGGCTATCTTAAACAAGGGCCAGGTCTTGGCCCAACTGTCACCCAAAAAAGCTTTGTCAGCACTTAAAGAAAAAATATGGGAGACTGAAATGGATTTATCATCTCAAAAAAATCAATTCAAAGTATTGAGCTCCCATTATAACGAAGAAAACAAGAAAGTCTATAGGGTTTTTGCAGAAACAATGCCCTCGCCCGTATTCAGATCCGTCCAGCCCAAATTAGAAGACTATTATTTCTACACCATCAACAGCTAAATCATGACTAGAACCATTTATTTATACGAAATAAGATTTTGGTTGAGAAATCCTTTAACCTATTTCATCTGTTTTGCCTTTTTTTCATTTGCCTTCATCTTAATGCTTGGTTCTGGTGGTTATTTCGATGCCCCCAAGCTACTTGATGAGTCAGTGGTCTTTTTAAATGCTCCTTTTGAAATTTCCTTTATCAGCCTTTTTTTCACCAAATTACTACTCTTTATTCTGCCCATTTTTGTGGGAAACTCCATTTATCGGGATATCAACAGTAAAGTTTTTTCTTTACTTTATTCCTATCCCATCAAAAAGAGTCAATACCTGTTCGCTAAATTTTGCAGTGCTTTTACCTTGATTATTTTTAGTTGCCTTATCGTACTGTTAGGCATTCTATTTGGTGAAGTCCTTCTTGGTAGCAAAAATCCCAATATTGGTCCATTCCAATTCTCCGGATACTTATTAGGTTTTTTAATTTACATGCTCCCCACCCTATTTATTGTTAGTATATTAGTGTTCTGTACAGTTGGGTTCAGCAGAAATAGATATGCAGGCTTTGTAGTCGTTATCCTGGCATTACTTATTCAGACCATTGTGTCTAATGCCTTTCCCTCTTCCTTATATTATTTTAGCTTACTCGATCCATTAGGACAAAATGCATTTCAAGTAGCTACCAAAGATTGGGATATAGCAACGAAAAACACATCAACTTTACCTTTTGATAGTTTGGTGTTGAAAAATCGGTTGTTTTGGTTGGCAATGGCCACAGCTCTAGGCTCTATATTTTTTCAGTATTTTAAACTGTCTCAATTTCCTCTCTTTTATAGCCAATTTTCTTTTAAAAAATCTAACAAGTTCTCTGAAAGTAAGCCTGATAAAAAAGCCTTTACTTCCATTATCCAAAAAGATTTTTCCTTGAGCGGATCGCTAAAGAAGTTTCTATTTTTGGCAAGATTTCATTTCAATTTCCTGCTCAAAAACTGGCTTTTTCTAAGTCTTTGTCTTTTTGGTCTTATAGCCATTGTATTCATTAGTTTAAAGGCAACAAGTATGGGTCGTTTAACTGTTTTGCCAAGCACGGCCTTAATGCTTTATGGTCCACTTGGAATTTACAGTTTGGTTATTATTGTAGCTACTTTTTTGTTTTCCGGTATTCTTTTTTTTAGGGATAAAAACAACCAATTCAATTCGATCATAGACAGTAGTCCGGTTTCTAATTTTCAACTGATTGGGAGCAAAGTATTGGCAATCGCAGGTATGCAAATCCTTATGATGGCATTATTCATCATATGTAGTATGGGCATACAAGTATACAATGGATATATCCATTTTGAGCTAGGGCTTTATGTGTTTCATTTATTCCTAATTCTATTTCCAAGCCTGTTTATATGGAACATCACCAGCTTCTTTGTTTATTCGTTGATACCTAATCTATATGCCGGGCTTTTTCTTTTGCTGATGTTGGCTTTTGGAGCCGGAGAAATTGAGCAGTTGGGCTTAGAAAGTTGGGTCTTCAAATTCAATCAAACACCAGAGTTGGTTTACAATGATTTTTATGCTTACAACAACCAATTACCTGCTTTTTACTTAGTGATTCTCTATTGGTTGTCTGCTGCTGGTATGATGCTTAGCATTGGTTTTTTAGTTTTTCAAAGAGGAAAGATAAATGCATTATCCCAAAGGGTAAAAACCAATTTCAGTAGTTCCTCAAAACTTTTTGTACCACTATCATTATTTTGCCTGATCAGCTTCCTTGGCCTAGGTGTTACTATTCTTTTAGAAGAACAAAAAGTAGACAAGAGATACCAGCATTATTCTAAAAAAGCCTTTGATACATTTACCTCCCAATGGGAGCGTTATGCCCAAATGACTCCGCCTCAAGTAAGGTCAATAGATTTCAACTTAGACTTGTATCCAAATGAAAACAGATTTACTGCTGAAGCAACTTACCATCTTTTTAATCCAACCAATGAGCCCTTAGACACTATTCTAATTCGTACTGGATATGATGAAGAAACACAAATTCTTTGGGAGCAAACTGCTCAACTTCTTAAGAAAGATACTGCCATGAACTATTATCTCTATAAATTGCAAAAACCAATCGCTCCTGGTGATAGCATCGATATCAACTTTATGATCCAAAATAAACCCCAATTGCTTTTTGATGCAGGAAATAATGTGTATAAAAACGGCAGCTTTTTAAGACAAGATATCTTACCTCGATTCACTTACCAATTTGAAAATGATTTGGTCCATCCTGATGACACTGTTGCCAGTAAATCGCACTATTTTGGTGGAGATGCCAATTATGTTAAGCTTCGTACACAGATTAGTACAACTAGTGATCAACTTGCTATAGCCCCAGGAGAACTAATTTCAGAAGTTCAAAATGGCAAAAGAACGATTTACACCTACGAAAATCAAGCGCCAGTCAAGTTCAATTTTTCATTTCACTCCGGAAAATATCAGCTTAAAACGGAGACTCACAAAGGCCATTCGCTTCAGTGTTATTATTTGAAAAATCATGAGCCCAATGTCGATCAAATGTTGTCTGGTTTAAAAGGTTCGCTAGATTATAATAGAAAGCAGTTTGGTACTTATCCACATAAAAGCATACGTATCGTTGAGTTTCCGGAGCTGACCCAGAGCTATACAGCCACCATCATGGCCAACAACATTCCCACTTCTGAAAGAGTATTCAAGATCAGTAACAGTGATCAAAATGCATTGTACCTACCCTACTATGTCATTGCCCATGAATTAACCCATGAATGGAATGGCAGCCAAATTATGCCAGCAAAAGCCCTTGGTGCCAAAATGTTGACAGAGAGTCTGACAGAATATATAAGTCTGCAAATCTACAAAAGTAACTTTGGAGCTGATATCGCCAATCGCTTTTTGAAACTACAGCATGAAAGATACCGCAACGGTCAAAAAAGAGAACGTAAAAAAGAACAAGCCTTGGCATTTGTAGAAACGGAGCAAGAATACATAGCATATGGAAAAGGGACATTGGTCCTAAATAGCTTAGCTCAAATGGTAGGAGAAAATAAGATTCAACAAATCATAAGAAAGTATTATAACAGCTATAAATACGAGCAAAAGAGCTTCCCAACAAGCATAGATTTCCTTGAAATTTTGAAAGCCAATATTGATAGCAGCTATCACAAAAAAATAGCCGAGGACTTTGAGTCTACCATTTGTTATGACTATCAGCTTGTTTCACTTGAAAAAAAAGCAAATGACATAGTTGAACTGGTTATAGAATTCAATAAACAAGATTGTGTTACAAAAGAGACTATAAGAATTAAAAAAAATTATTTGGAT
>JBCBCD010000756.1:0-4040 GCA_038530915.1 Bacteroidota bacterium | reverse complement strand
AACAATCCCAACTATTCCAACCCATAGGAGGGCATTGAGCCAATGAAGATTTTACAATTTTTTTCATATTCTTGTGTTGTTATGTTCTCTCTCATGTTTTAACGCTTTGAGAGCGTGGAGCTATTAGATCTTGCTTAGCGTATATTAATTCCTGTAATTCGAGATTTTTGAGGTATTCATTGCCTTCTGTTTCAAAGGGAACATCATTAAGGAAGGCATTTGTAAAGTGTTGTTGGGTAAAATAGACACAGTCACCGGCAAAGTTTTTATTCTCGTGTAGATAGGGAATATCTTTTTCTTTTTGGCCTAGCCGTTGTAAGGTGATTTTGCCATTGTGGTATAACCTGATGCTGCCTTTGTTGCCTTCTAATAGCATTTCTCCAAAAGTATACCTAGGATTATCGGTATTGGATTCGTTGAATCGGTTGGCATCCCAAATGCCTATTCCTCCTTTTTCAAATTCAAAAAGCAGTAAGCCACAATCTTCACCTGTAATGTTGGGATTGAGTTGTCGTAATTTGGCGCTTACTGATTTTATTTCACCTGCTAAATACCTAAATGTATCAACGAAGTGGATGCCCGTTTCATAAATTAACAGTCGTGGCATCGTGCGGAAGTAGGGCTGACGATTGAGATAAGCATCAGAGGGCCAGCCATCGCCTGTACGCATGCGAAAATAGATTTGATGCAATTTATCTCCAATTGAACCTGTATCTAGCATTTTCTTTATCTGCCTATACCAAGGTTGGAAACGGAAGTTTTCATGAACCATGAACCTGATCCTCTTTTCTTTGGCCAATGCTATCATTTTTTTTGCCTCTTCAATGCTGGGTGCCAATGGCTTTTGGCAGATTACATGTATTCCTAGTTGAGCCGCTGTGCTAAAAATTGATAAGTGGGTATTGGGAGGAGTTATGATGTCAACAACATCCGGCTTCAGCTCTTTAAGCATTAATTGGAAATCGGAATAGCAGTAGGGGACTCTATACTTTTTAGCGAGTCGTTGAGCTTTTGACAGGTTTAAATCACAAACGCCTAATAGCGCAACTTGAGGGAGGCGATTCCAAGCATCTAAGTGGAATGGAGTAAAATATCCGGCACCAATACAGACGACTTTTATCATTGTAATTGTATTTTAAAGTGTATTTAATATTGTAAGCCTCGGTCCGCTTTTACGCGTACCCACATGAGTATTGCCAGTACATTTAGTAAGGCTGCGGTATAGAAAAAATAGTCGGTGGAACCCAACCATGCAGTTAAGTAAGGGAAAGCAAGGGCAGTAAGAAAAGAACCAATATTGCCGGCCATATTCATGGTACCTGAGACAACTCCGGCATTTTTTTTGCCAATATCAACACAAAGTGCCCATGAAGGGGGTAAGGTCATATCTGCACCAAGAATAGCAATACTAATCATCACGATGGCGCCTAAAGGTGTAGTCATAAATATACTTCCTATTAAACCTAAGGCAGCTAGGGAAAAACCAATGATAGCTGGGATGATTCTGGATTGATTCCAGCGATTTTTTTTGAAAATATTATCTACCATTCCTCCAGCCAACCAATTGCCTATTGCTCCGGCAATAAATGGAGCTACAGCATACCAACCCGCTTCCATGGAGTCGAGCTGATAAGTTTTTTTGATGTAGGGGAAAAGCCAGGTTAAGGCAAAAAAGAAAGTAAAATTGCTACAAAAGTATTGGACAATTGTAGACTGCATATTTTTAGATCGCAATAAGACTTGCCAGCTTAAACGAGCATTGTTTTCATCTTGTGAGAGTTGTTGACGGTTATTTTGAATATAGCTAAGTTCTTGTGGATCAATTTGTTTTATTTCTTCAGGGGTATCTCTAAAAAGCAGCCACCAGACTATTGCCCAAATCAAACCTAAAACCCCTAGAATGAAAAATGAATTCCTCCAGCCATAAGCTTCAATCAGCCAGGCCACAAGAGGCAAGGCAAAAGCCGCACCTAAGCGAGAACCGGAAAAGTTAATACCCGTAACAATACCACGTTCTTTTAATGGTATCCATGAGAAAATAGCCCTGGACATACCCGGAAATGCACCCGCCTCACCGGCACCAAAAAGAAATCGAATGACCAATAATGATAAATAGTTCCATGCCAAGCCGGTTAGTGCAGTTAATACTGACCAGATACTAACGATGGCGGTAAGAATTTTTCTAGGACCATATTTGTCAGCTAAAGATCCACTGGGTACTTGAAATAATGCATAGCCCAATGCAAATGAGGAAAGAATCCAACCCATGGCTTTATCACTCAACCCTAAAGCTCCCGCAATTGGATCTTTGGCAACAGAAATACAAACCCTATCTATGTAGAGGAGTAAAGCCAATAAAAACATTCCTGCAGCTACTAAAAAACGTATTCTCATTTGTTAGTGATTACCTAATTGCTTAACGACATGTGTAATTGCATCATTTTTACCAACATTTCCCGGGAAAATGATGTAAGAAAGACCTTCAAATTTACTCTCAGCCCCAAGTGTCCAAACCGGAACACCGGGGAGGACTTGACCTTTGACCATTGCCCGTTTTACGTTTAAAGCTTTTGTTGCTATATCACTTGAAGTAATTCCTCCTTTAGCCAGTAGGTATTTGGGTCTAATTTTCAACTGATCAACTATATCAGTTATGAAACCAGAAATACGGGTACCGATTAGCAAATTTTCTTTGATCGTATTTGCTGCTATTAAGGCTCTACTGGTATACAAGACAACATCTTCTCCATTTTGAATTAAGTCGTTAATGCGGTCACTGTATTGTCGTAAGAGAAAATTGGCTTCATCTTTGGCATTTAGCATAGATTTTACATCCAACTCTATGAGATTTAGGGACGTATTTTGCTCTAAATATTGTAGTTGCCGTGTTGTTTTAGGAACATAGGAACCAATAATAATCAATCCACCAGCAGTTGAATCTTGAACCAACTGTTCTTTTGTAAGTAAAGGTTTGGGAGGTAATGCTGACAATGCAGCTACAAAAGAGGCCGCTGTACGACAGATGGGAATTATACGTGACTTTAATAAAGCAAGTGTGAAAACTTGTAAGTCCTGATAGTTGGTAGCATTTACCACACAGGTGGTTCCCGGTACGCAACGATTTAGTTTTTGGGTTAAACTTGCGATACTCTGAGTGCGAAGTTCATTGATTGAAAAAGAAATGATTTCAGATGAAGATACAGCACCTCGAGTCTTTTCTTCTACCCACATTTTTAAATTGGAGTGCTTATAACCAAATACTTTATCTTTCGCATAAGCAGTTTGGGCAGCGGGTATAAGTTGACTGTTTTGTTTCACATAGTGTACATCTCCGACAGTAAACCTACCTCCTTCAAAAAAAGCGGGAATCAATATATTTACACATTGTGTACAGCCTAATCCTACTTCAAGGGCTTCGACCTCAGAAGGGTAGTGTCCTCTTAAAGTACTGTCACCACGACTGATCACCATGATGCTCTTATTCAGGTCTCTATTGGCTTTTCTTATGTTTTTACCGATGGTCAATGCCAGTTGATCAGCACTTTCCTGTGGCATACTTCTGGAATTTGTCAATATATAGAATAGAGATGTTCCAAATTCCAATTCCTTCCTTATGCCATTAATTGACCAGTTTGTGAGTACTGGAATATCATAAATGGTTTGTGTACCTGTAGGATCATCATCTAAAACAATAATGACATCAAATTTCATGGCTCTCGCATCTTCTATAGCGCCTCTGAGATTAATTTCCTCAAAAGGAGGAAGCTCATTTAAGATATATTCTACACTTTTCACCTTGACATTCATAATTCATTAATTTACTGTTTACTAAAAGCAATAACTCTTGCCGGGGCACCATCCCCATCTTTAATTTTCAATGGAAGGGCCATCAACCACACTTTGTCTGAACTAATTGACTCTAAGTTAGTTAAGCCTTCTATAATGCTAACTTTTCCCTGTAGTAAAGTGGTGTGAATTTGAGTAACTTCTACCAAATTATTTACATCTGCTACTGAAGGGGGTTCTACTCCTAACATTTT
>JBCBCD010000755.1:0-4045 GCA_038530915.1 Bacteroidota bacterium | reverse complement strand
GGCTAAAAATCTGATTGTTCAAAATATTAACTAACTTTTGTTACACGGTATTAAATTACCGTGTATTAAAATGAGCTAAAAGTTTAAAAAGCAGTCATCAGTTTATGATTGATTCATCAGATTGCTTATAAATTAAATGATTCGGTAAATCCTCTACCCTTTCACAACACACTTGTTCCATGATTTGCTTTAGTTGAGTCTTGAGTATAGAGATGGTGTGATCGCCTCCACTTTTTCCCAAAGCACCTACACCATACATAAATGATCGACCCAAAAAGGTAAATTTGGCTCCACTTGCCAGGCTACAGGCAACATCAGGGCCGTTGCGAATACCACTATCCATCATAATAGTAATCTTATCATTGTATTTTTGACTAATGCGATGAAGCGGTTTAATCGTGGATTCCCCTGCATCTAATTGTCGGCCACCATGATTAGAAACGATGATACCATCTATCCCTAAAGCGATTGCTTTTTCCGTGTCTTCTTCACTCGCCACTCCTTTTAAAACCAGCTTGCCCTTCCACAAATCTCGAATGGCTTTTACACGATCTTCACTCAATCGACCATTGAAAGTCTTGTTCATAAACAGGCCTAAATGACGAAGACTCATTCCTTTAGGGATGTAAGGCATCAATGTTTTAAACTGAGGTTGCCCAGCCAATAGCGTTTTAATGGCCCAATTGGGACTTCCCATGATTTGGAGCATATTGGAGAAAGTCATTTTTGGAGGTATAGCCAGGCCATTTTTGATCTCCTTAGGGCGATATCCAAAGGTGGGTACATCTGATAATATCACCAGAACAGGATATTGGGCATCAGAAGCACGTTTGATTAAATCATCTCTCAAATCATTTTCTTGGGGATGATAAAGTTGAAACCACGCATTTCCTTCCGTTATTTCACTAATTTCTTCAATACTTGCAGTTCCAACAGTACTCAAAATATAGGGTATATTATGCTCAAAAGCAGCTTTAGCTAATATTTGAGAGGCATTGGGCCAAATTAATCCTTGTAGGCCAATAGGTGCAATGCCAAATGGAGCATCATAGGTTTTTCCAAAAAGCTCAGTTTTCATCGAAGTACCAGAAAAAGCCTTTAAATAATAGGGCTTTAATTGTACATCACGAATTTCTTCAGTATTCCTGCGTAGATTTGTTTCGTTATTACATCCTCCATCGACATACTGAAAAGCAAAGCTTGGGATTCTTTTTTTCGCTCTATTTCGCAAATCTTCGATGGACGGGTATTTACTGTTGTATTTAATTTCTTTGTTTTGAGTCATAACCTATTTTTAGTAGCGTTTATCAATTGGACTAATTTTCCAACACATCCATTTTTCACTGGGCTGTGCATTAAGAAGTTTTTATAGGGTCTACATTAACTTTTCCTACTCTTGAACATTTGAGTATTCAAGATTAATCTTAGCTTTATTTAGAAACATGAATAGTATGTGTCATTCGGATATCCTGAGAGGAACTACCTATCTGGATTTCAAACTCTCCCTTTTCTATTTCCCAAGACTTACTTTTGGGATTCCAGAATGAAAAATCATCTGCTGAAAGTGAGAACTTCACTTCTTTAGAGTCATTTCCATCTATATTAATCCGTTTGAATGCTTTTAACTTTTTGGTAGCTTGCTGATAAGTTGATTCTTTATCTTTAATATAAACTTGAACTACTTCATCACCATTAACATTGCTACTATTCTGAATGGTAATGTTAAGGTCTAAATTTCCATTTCTTCCAAATTTGTGCTTCTTAGGTAATTCAGACTGCTTGTACTCAAATGTTGAATAACTTAAACCATGTCCGAAAGGATATAACACTTCCCCCTCATAATACCAATAAGTTCTGCCTTGTGTAATATCATAGTTGCTCATATCAGGTAGGTCGTTAACTGATTTATATATGGTAACAGGAAGTTTTCCACCAGGATTATAATCGCCAAAAATAACATCAGCAAGTGCCTGACCACCTGCCTGTCCAGGATACCAAACTTCTAAAATTGCTGGAATGTGTTCTTGTGCCCAGTTGGTGGTTAATGGGGAGCCATTCATCAGCACCAAAGCAATATTTTTGTTAACCGAATAAATGTCTTTCAATAATTGCTTTTGAATAGCTGGTAGCTCTATATCTGTGCGATCCTTACCTTCTTTAGCTATTTCCAATCCAGTGCCAAGGAGAAGAATCACCTGATCAGCACCAGAAGCAATATTTTTAGCTCTTTCTAAACTGCCTGGAAATAATTCTTCTGTAAGTGTACAAGCTTGCTCATAAACAATATTTTCATACCCTACTTTTGAACTAATACCTGCCAATGGAGTAATTTTCATGGATGGTGTACCTGTATAGCCACCCAGTTCAGCAACATTTGCATTGGGTCCAATTACAGCTATTTTTTTTCCAGAAGAAGGATTAAGGGGTAATAATTGCTGATCATTTTTTAACAAAATGATTGATTGACGAGCTGCTTCCACAGCTAGTTCTCTGTGTTTTTCTGAATCAAGAACATCATTTGAAATTAAATGATAAGGGTTCTTAGCTTCGTCATCGAATTCTCCCAATTTAAAGCGCGCTTTAAAAACATTTTGAACGGCAACATCAATTTCAGCTTCACTAATGTATCCTTTTTCTACTGCCTCCATCAAATATTTATCATAAAGAAATTGATCGGTTCCACAAGTTTCACATTCCATGTCACAACCAGCTTTTACTGTCATTGCAACAGCTTTTACAGGGTCTTTTTCATATTTATGTGAATTTACAATATCTTCTATTGCTCCACAATCGGACACAACATAGCCTTCAAAACCCCATTCTTTGCGGAGTACATCGTTTAGCAGCCACTCGTTGGCACAAGCAGGCGTTCCATTTACTTTATTATAGGCTCCCATTAATGAATAGACCCCAGCTTCTTTAACTGCTGCTTTGTATGGTGGGAAATAATATTCTCGTAGTTGTCTTTCTGTCACATCAGAAGATCCTGTATGCCTATCATTTTCAGAGTTATTTGCAACAAAATGCTTGATAGTGGCAATCGCTTTTAGGTACTTTTCATCTTCACCCTGAAATCCTTTAACAAAGGCAACTGCCATTTTTGATACTAGATAAGGATCCTCACTGTAGGATTCCTCTGTTCTTCCCCAACGTGGATCACGTAATAAGTTAATGGTTGGAGACCAATAAACCAATTTCCTTCCATACACATTATAATGCACCCGCGCTTCATCAGAGATTGCATTAGCCACATTCTTCATTAATTCAGGATTCCAGGTACTGCCCATTCCTATTTGTTGAGGAAAAACTGTTGCTAAGCCCGCACGTGCTACACCATGTAAAGCCTCATTCCAGTAGCCTCCATCTAAACATACATCTTCCCAATGTTCCAGGTTTTCCCAGGGCCGGAGCTTTTTGTATTTCTCAACATCAGAAATAAATTTAGGCTCGGCTTGATTTAAGGGATTTTCCAGGACAGGTCCATATTCTATTACGCCTAATCTATCTATAGCAGGAGCTAAATGGCTTAATTGTTTGATTTTTTCTTCTAAAGTCATGTGCGATACCAAATCAGCTACACGTTCATCGAGAGGTAGGTTTTCGTTTGTAAACTTGTAATCTGGCGATTGGGCAGATAACTGATTTACGCAAAAACACACTATTACTACACTTGTCAATACTATTGATAATGATTTTTTCATTATTTTAATTTAACTTAATTGCTTGAATTCGTCCGGCTCTAATTTCAGCTTGTAACGTCTTTGAGTTCTTTAAAAACTTTATCCACTTTCGGATCTTTAAGTGCCTAATTTATCGTTCATGCTTTAACTATTTAAAATTTTATTGTACCCATTTTTTCTTTGACAAACCTAGTTGTAGGAGCCCAAAAAAGGGTTGGAGAATAGATATTTATAGTTAAATTTCAGATACTATGATTGAATTATTTCTTTATCGAAGTAAAAAAAACTGTAAAAAAATAAAAATCCAATATAAATTCTGAATCGATAAAAAATAGCATTTAGTTCCTGCTATAGATAGATTAGGC
>JBCBCD010000754.1:0-4046 GCA_038530915.1 Bacteroidota bacterium | reverse complement strand
ATTAGCTTCAACTTTGATGGCTCCGTCACCACTCTGTGCATTGACCTTGTGTTCTGCTAATCTGGCTTTAATCTCTTTTTGTTTTTCTTGCATATTGCCAAGCAAGTCTCCAAACATAACTAATACTTTTAATTAAAATTTAAACAACTTCTAAGAAAAGCAGTCACTAGCTGCATTTTCTATTGGAAACAACAAATATAAGCTTTGGATTTCTGATTTGTCCAAGGCACGGGAATAAATTCGGAGTTCATCCAGTATACCTTTAAATCTTCTACCCTCACCTGTCAGAATACAAGGACTATTAGAAAAGGAAAGGAATGCATTATTTGAGAGATCGACTCCATTACATTTAAAGCTTTCTCTTTGTAATTCACCATTTATATAGGTCGAAACTTTTAATCCTTCCCTTACTAAAGTAAAATGGTGCCAACCATTTTTTGCAATACTTGGAGAAATATTGTTGTAGTATTTTAAAGGAGATTCATAAAGCATCGTATTGACAATCTTCTGATTTTGATCAACTGAAAGATCCAGAATATGCTCCAAATCACAAGCTTCTCTTTTTGAGAGTAGGCTTTGACGAAAGATGTTATACTTTTCGGATTTGAAATAAAAGCTGATGGTGAAATCTGTATTCCCAAAATATTGATTTACTCGACCCTGGAACTCTACATAGTCATTGACTCCATCGAATAAAAGTCCATCATCTTCTATTCCGCACCAACAACCAACGTCGCCGTATAAAATGCCATTTGATCCATTTCCAGTATCATCTCTTGCATCACATTCATTGAATGTATAGTAGGCAATTAAATCAGATTCTAAATCTGGTTGATGATTTGATTGATCAATCACAATAGTATTAATGGTGAAAGCTAACAACAAGGCTGTTGGAAGTAAATTCATATGATGTGTAAGTATTAATGTGGAAACTAAAGCGGTTGGACTAAATAACTAGCAATTGTATCAACCACTTACTTGTAGCTGTAAATTACTTGAAATGATGGAAAATGAAAAACAAATTTCCTTTTTTAAGATCTATAAATTCAACTTATTTATGATCTGACTTTGCATGCAGCAGATCTTAGCCCATTGATAGTCGAGATAAATAAGGGATGTCACTTAAAAATAGAAAGCACAAGTAATTATCCTTAAAGACAAAAGACAAAAGACAAAAGACAAAAGACAAAAATAATGATTCCTTACAACTAATCTTTTAAGCAATGCCAATAGGATGAGGATAGACGTTTAAAAAGTAGTAGGAGCAGAGAATAATTCAGCAAGAAAAACGAGGTAAAACATGACCAAGACCACGCCTTCCCATCTTGTTATTGTTTTATTATTAGACATGATACCAAATAATACGGTCATCACAAGCATGATAGGTAAGAAAGAACTCAGAACATTAGCCGGAACGGTAAGCGGACCCAAAAGAGAGGGAATACCAACCACTACATAGGTATTAAAGATATTTGATCCCAAAACATTACCTACAGCTATTGACGCTTTCCCTTTTCGGGCAGCATTGAGACTGACAATAATCTCAGGAAGAGAAGTACCTAAGGCAACGGCAGATACAGATATGATACTCGATGGGATGCCTGCTGTTGCTGAAATTTCTTTAATCGATTCAATGGCATAATCTGAACTTAACCAAACCAAAACACCACCTAATACAAGAAAAAAGTATTGTCGAAAACCTACTTTGGGCCTTTCTTCTGTTGAAGGGATGTTATTTTTCATTGAATAGGCGAGGAAGGTAATGATGCCTATTATACAAATTACAGCTTCAAAGTAATCTATGGTTAAATCTCTGACCATAAAATACAACAGAAAAGCTGACCCCCATAGGTAGGGCATATCTATGTGCCAAATGTTATATTCTAAATCTATCTTATTGACAATAAGAGCGACCAATCCTAAAACTAATGCAATATTGGTAATATTTGATCCGACAACTGCGCTCATTACGATTTCAGGCTCATTGTTTAAGACTGCTTGTATAGAAGTGGCTAATTCAGGCAAAGAAGTACCGAATGCAACAATGGTAACACCTATGATGAAAGGAGAAATTCCCAGAGAAAGGCCAATTTGTTCAGCCGAATCGATGAACCAGTCGGAGGCCCTCAAAAGTACAGTTAAACTAACTACAAAAATTATATATGGAAGTAGTATCATGTGTGTTCTTTGCTGTGTATTGCCATGATTTTACTGGCAATAGTAAGGTTTAAATATACAATGCGAAAGAATAACTCGCACAACCCTTTATACTAAACAATAAAAATCACCTATAGAGTAACGATTGTAATCTATATGCACTCGAATATTACAGCGCGTAAAAGTACGTTTTTTTATTTGCTATTAGAATGAGGTAGAATATAAACTTAGTTAATCATAATAAGTATACATTGTCAATATAGGTTCTTCAAGCCTACTACAAATCGTTATTTTCTATAAATTTGCATGCCACTTTGATAATCTACTAAACTTAGCATCATTCGAAGTGTCTATTAGGAAAGGTATTTATACTTCATTCTAGAATAGAGCTTTTTTTGTGAATCATCCAAATAATTGAATATACAATGGCTTTAGATCAAGTTGATGTTGATAACCAGGCAGGAAAGGAAATGTCCTTTTTAGATCATCTTGAAGAACTAAGATGGCATGTGATAAGGGCATTATTGGTCATCGTAAGTATTGGAACGGTTTTTTTCATTTTTCATGATTGGTTGTTCGAACACGTCATATATGGACCGACAAAACCAGATTTTCTGTCTTATAAGGCCTTTTGTTGGCTTTCTAATCAACTTGGATTAGGAGATGCTATGTGCCTGGTTCCACCTGATTTTGAGTCTATTGCAGTTGGTTTTGCAGAACCGTTTATTACGAGTATTAAGGTTTCTTTTATATCGGGATTTATTGTTGCATTTCCCTATGTATTTTGGGAGGCTTGGCGCTTTATTGCTCCTGGCTTATATCCAGAGGAAAGAAAAGCTACTCGCGGTTTTGTTTTTATTAGTTCCGTTTTATTCTTGATGGGGGTGATGTTTGGTTATTTTGTGATTGCTCCTTTTGCCGTGAATTTTCTTGGTGGATATTCTATCCCTGGAGTAGAAAATAAACCAACTTTATCTTCATTCATTACTTATATGTTGATGTTTACTGCTCCGGCAGGTTTAATATTTGAGTTGCCTTTAGTGGTTTACTTTTTGTCAAAGATTGGGTTAATCTATCCGGAGACCATGCGTAAATACCGTAGGCATTCGATTATTGGCATACTACTACTTTCTGCTATAATCACTCCACCGGATGTAGTAACACAGTTCTTAATTGGTATTCCATTATTTGTTTTGTATGAGTTTAGCATTCTGGTATCGGCCAGAGTCGTTAAAAAAGCTGAAAAAGAGTTAGCAGCAGAAAATTGATTTTGAAATTCTAAGACATGCAGAGAATATCTACTAATGCGACCTTGTTTCTAAAGTTCTTTATTCCCATTTTTTGGATAGTATTTTTTGGAGCAGTCACAGTCGCTACTTTACTATACAAATTTGAATACATTGGTGATGTAAAAGCCAGCAATTTCAAGTTGGGAATGGGATTTGCTTATGTTACTGGTGTAGCTATGTTTGCCTTTACCTTAATGAGGTTGAAAAGACTCGAAATTGATCATGAATTTGTTTATGTGACCAATTATTTCAAAAATGTACGTTATCCTTTTCACAATATTGAACGCATAGAAGTGAGCAGCTTCTTGTTTGTCAAAATTGCCAGCCTTACACTTAGAGTGCCAGGTACTTTTGGCAAAACGATACGATTTGTTCCTGTTGTTAGTCGGTTGAAATATTTTTTGAATAAACATCCAGAAATTAGGGGAGAAGTGAGATTTGTAGGGGTGTTTAAAGAGGATAAAGAGTCGTAATGGTTTAAATACTCTTTTGGTTGTAAGACAAGAATTGATACACACCCTTTAAAGGGACTTTCCAATAATTTTAGGCGAAGATTTTGAGTTCCTCCAAAATGATTAGAGTAAGATTGTTATTTTAGAG
>JBCBCD010000753.1:0-4053 GCA_038530915.1 Bacteroidota bacterium | reverse complement strand
CATCTAGGGCTGCACCCATTACTTTGCCTTCTTCTATTCTTTCCACTAAATCTTGAGTGTTTAATACTAATCCTCTTGCAGTATTGACAATGTAAAGGGGTTTTCTGAATGAATCTATAAATGAACCATCAATGAAATAATGATTGTCCTTCATGTATGGGATATGGATACTCAAAATATCTGCATTAGAGAAAAGGGTTTCCAAGGCTACTTCTTCTGCATATTCATCTCCATATTGTTTTTTGTATTTATCATATGCTATGACTTTACACTCAAAGCCCTGTAATCTCTTAGCTAATGCTTTGCCCATATTTCCATAGCCTAAGATTCCTACTGTTTTGCCCTTTATTTCAACACCTCTATTGGGTTCTCTTAACCATTGTCCGGCTTTAACTTGGCTATCAGCTCTTGACAAATGATTCATCAACATGAGCAACATCCCCATTGAATGCTCTGCTACTGCATCCTTACTTCCTTCTGGAGAAGTAAAAACGGTTATTTTCTTTTGAGCCGCATATTCTAAATCAATATGTTCGGTGCCTACTCCATAACGAGCGATGAACGACCAGTTTTTGGCAGCATCTATCAAAGTTTTATCCACTTTAATGCTACTTCTTACTACGAGACCATCATACTGAGCTACAATATCCAAGAGTTCTTCTTTGGTTTTATCATATTCGAGATCGTATTTCCAACCAAAATCATCAAACCGTTCCAGCATGACCGGATGAGGTGGGTCAACTATAAGTATGCGCATCAAAAATTATTTAATTGTCTTACACTATTTTAAACAAAGTAATTAAAAAGTTTCGGTTCCGGGTAAGCCTAAGCCTTTAGGTGTTCCTTCAATTTTTGGTTGATTTACAGCCTCTCCATTTAACAAACGGTAGGCACTTTGGGAAGCATTGTAAACATTGTTTTCAATTAAAGCTTTCACTGCATTTTCTATGGCAACAGCTTCCACTAAAAATCCATCATGTCCATAAATGCTATCCAGAATTTCAAGTTTTGCATCTTTGATATGATTAGCGAGAAAAGCTTGCTCATCAATTGGGAAAAGGATATCTGACTTAATGCCCAAAACCAAAGTATTAGCTGTTATTCGACCGAGTGCTTCTTCAAAGGAATGCCTTCCCCTTGCCACATTGTGATTGTCCATGGCTTTAGAAAGCGTCCAGTAAGAATAGACATTGAAGCGTTTTTGAAGCTTCATTCCCTGATATCGTTGATAAGAACTTGCCATGAAATCATCCAACTTATCCTCAGTGGATTCACTTTGTGTCAATTGGTAAGTATAGTAAGATCGATACGAAAGCATGGCTATGGCTCTGGCGGCTTCCAAACCAGCCTTACCCGCATCTTCCCCTCCTTTTTCAAAACTTGGATCTGATTTAATAGCCATACGTTGTGCCTCATTAAAAGCTACCCCCCAAGGCGAGTGTTTGGCATTAGTAGCCAATAAAACGAGGTTTTCAAAAATTTCAGGTTCATCAACCGCCCATTCAACAGCTTGTTGACCGCCCATGGATCCACCAATACCAAGCTTGATGGTATCTATCTCTAAATGTGCCTTTAATAATTTATGGGCATTGACCATATCTCTAATACTGATCAAAGGAAAATCTTTTTCCCATTTCTTACCATTAGCCGGATTGATACTATCAGGGCCTATACTTCCATAACAAGATCCCAACATATTGCCACAAACTATAAAAAATCGCTCTGGATCCAATAACTTGCCTTTCCCTACCAGTCCGGGCCACCATTCAACAGGATTAGAGTTGCCTGTCAAAGCATGAAAAACCCAAACGACATTGTCTTTTCTCTCATTCAATTGACCAAAGGTATGGTAAGTAATCTCCAATTTAGGTAATTGCTTTCCACACTCTAGTTCAAAAGGTTGATCTATTATTAATTCTTTCAATTTGGTTAAAGTGCTTTATTAAAAAATGCTGTTATGCTCTTATGCTGTCATGCTGTCATGTTCTCATGCTGCTATCTAGCGCTGCATTTTCTCCTCTGTCTTTGTGTATGGCACTTTCATGAGGATTACATTGTCATGCTCTCATGTAGTCATTTCTTACTACACTTTTACTTAGTCTCCATTATAAGCTTTAGTTCCCTTAAACAGCTTGCCTTATAACTAAGATGAAAGCATGACAACATAACAGCATAATTTTAAGCTACCGCCCCCTCTGTAACCGCAGCAAATGCCTGTTCGAAGTCGGCTTTGATATCATCGATGTGTTCATAACCTACAGAAAGGCGAAGGCCGTTAGGCTTAACCCCTGCAGCTGCTTGTTCCTCTTCTGATAATTGCTGGTGAGTAGTAGCAGAAGGCTGGATGATCAATGTTTTTGCATCACCAACGTTAGCCAAGTGACTTACTAGCTTTAAGGAATCGACAAACTTGGTCGCTTTTTCTTTATCCCCTTTTAATTCAAAAGATAATACGCCACCAAATCCATGATTCAGATACTTTTTAGCTCTTTCATGTACTGGGTGATCTTCTAGTCCAGGGTATAATACATGTTCTACTAGCGGATGAGCATCCAACCACTGAGCCATTGCTAATGCATTATCTACCGTACGCTGTACTCTTAAAGATAATGTTTCTAAACCTTGTAGTAATAAAAATGCATTAAATGGAGACAAAGCTGAACCATAATCTCTCAAACCTTCTACCCTAGCACGAATGATGAAAGCAATATTTCCAAAAGGTCCATCAGTACCAAATACATCCCAGAACTTTAAGCCGTGATAACCTTCTGATGGCTCCGTAAACTGAGGATATTTTCCATTGCCCCAATTGTAGTTTCCACCGTCAATGATCACACCACCAATAGAAGTACCATGACCACCAATCCATTTAGTTGCAGATTCTACTACTACATTAGCACCATGTTCTAATGGACGGCAGAGGAACCCACAGCCACCAAATGTATTATCAACAATTAACGGTAGGTCATGAGCTTTAGCTACAGCTCCAATTCCTTCAAAGTCAGGAACGTTATATCTTGGATTACTAATGGTTTCGCAATAGATTGCTTTTGTATTTTCATCTATCAAGCGTTCATAATCTGAAGGAGCTTCTCCTTCCGTGAAACGAACTTCTATTCCCAGGCGCTTGAAAGCTACTTTAAATTGGTTGTAGGTACCCCCATAAAGATTGGCACTTGATACGAAATTATCGCCAGCTTGTAGAATGTTGTTTAAAGCAATAAACTGAGCTGCCTGACCAGAACTGGTAGCTAATGCAGCAACACCTCCTTCTAATGCAGCCACTCTCTTCTCAAATACATCAGTTGTAGGATTCATGATTCTGGTGTAGATGTTTCCAAACTCTTTCAAAGCGAAGAGATTAGCACCATGCTCAGAATCTTTAAAAGTGTAAGAAGTAGTCTGATAAATAGGTACCGCTCTTGATCGGGTAGTACTTTCTACTTCCTCTTGTCCTGCATGTAATTGAAGTGTCTCGAATTTCATTGGTTATATGTTTTAGTAATTGGAAAAGCTTAGTGTTGGGCTTTCACAAAAGAAAAGCAATTAAGATTTTTACTGAGAGCTATTAGCAACTCAACATACAAAGACGCCTCAATTTCGAATTGATAAATGAGTAAGATGCAGCTTTGTCTGTGTGAAATACCATTTGATTATGATTTTATAGTTCCAGTATTTCCGATATAGGAAACCTGGTGGGAATTGGCACCAACTGTTAATGAGTATATCAACTAGGTTGCCAGGGTTTCGTAGAGCCCAATCTCTCCACCCTTCGGTATAAAATCAATTCTTCTTTCAAGAAATGATTGGAGTACAAATGTATTAGCTGATTCTCAAAATATCAAGCTTTTATGTAACGATTTATTGATTTGTCTGATTTTAATGAAGAAAAAGGCGTGAGGAGCGAGTTTTTTGGCCTTTTGAGTTACCAACATTTATTCTATTCAAACTAACAAAAGTATGTTGATAAGTGCCTTTAATGGAATAAAAGAGGAGTAGACTGATAACCTCAAGTCGTGAGGTGATCAGTCTACTCCTCTTTTATTGAATATC
>JBCBCD010000752.1:0-4057 GCA_038530915.1 Bacteroidota bacterium | reverse complement strand
AAGAGATGGTGCTCCTGATTTAATAACATTATCAACAAATACCAACTCTTACACAAATATTGGTTACTGAAGCACCATTTTCCAAGGAAACCATACTGCCATCCACTTGTTTGTGATCTACTGTAATGAAATTACTACTCAGTTCATAACACTGGTCAGATATGGCTACATTAGGAAGAACATCTCCAACAGAAACGCTTAAGTTTCCTGTATAAATTGCTCCCCATATTCTGGAACTTGGAATTTCTAATTGTCCAACTACTATAGAAGAAGTAGTTGATATCGACAAGACCTGATTGTTTTCGTCTGTTAAGAAGTAAGCATAGGTCTCATCCGTTTGGGGAGAGTCATTCATCAATTCCAAACGTTCTGCATAGAAATCTCCCATACAAATTGAAGTATCCTGACTTCCACTAGCAAGGCTAACAGCTCCACCAAATAAATCCTTTTTAACAATTTGAATGAAATTGTCTGATAAATCATAACAGCCATCTGCCAAAACACCTGTCAAAACATTGGTGCCTACATTAGGTGAGAAAGTACCGGTATAAGAAACCCCCCAAATGCGGCATATTCCAGGATTGGCAATATCAAGGTTCAAACTGCTGCCTGATAGTACAAAGATGATATTATTGCTTCCATCGGTTAAGATGAAACTATACTGAGAGGTACTGGTCGTATTGGTTTCAAACGAAACAATATCAGGAATCCCATCAGCTACACAAAGTGTATCTCGTGTACTGCCGTCGGATAAATTAACAGCTCCACCTTCTACAAATTGATGTTCTATCGAAACAAAATTATCACTGATATCATAACATTCGTCAGAAACGATTACACTCAATAAATTATCACCAGTGTTTAAGTTCAACGAACCAGTGAAACTAACAGCATAAACTCTACAGTCATCAACTGTGATGCCTTCAAATGGGATCGTACTTGATTCAAAAATACCAAGGATATTGTCTTGGCGATCAGTTACGACATATCTAAATTCATTGCTGTTGATGGCTCCTGTCAATTGAAAACTAAGTGTATCAGCTGTAGGATCACCAAAACAAATGATCGTTGATGTAGATCCATCTTCCAAACTAATAGCACCCGATTCCACTTGTTTTTTAGTAACAGCAAGAGTGTTATCAGAAATGTCAAAACAAGAACTAGCTAAAACAGCTGTATTGACATCATCACCAATAGATGCAGTCAAATCTCCTGTGTAGGAAACACCGTATATTAGCGCTTCTCCTGGTAGATCAGAATCAAAATTGTAAGCATTTTCTGTTGAAATGGCTTCAATGATACCATTTACATCAGTGATTAAAATGGCATATTGTTCTTCAAGTCCTCCGGTAACACTAATAGAGAAGAAATCATCTACATCATCTTGAACACATACAGTTTGACTATCATTTCCGTCAGTAAATAAAATACTACCTCCTTCAACATAATTGTGTTGAACCTGAATGAAATTATCAGTCAAGTCATAACATTCACCTGCCAATACGGTAGCTGCTGCATCATCACCAATATTTACCAATAAGTCACCGGTAAAGGACAATCCCCATATTCTACAAGCTTCTACTGTAATGTTTAAAAACTCATAAGAAGCCTCTTCTACTATATCTAATACAACATTATTATCATCGGTAATTAGGTATCTGTAAGACCCAATATTGTTGAAACCACTCACTTGATAATCAAGAACATCCGCACCTGGATCTCCAAAACACAATAAAGTATCTGTACTTCCTGTAGCCAATGCAATAGTACCAGCTTCTAATTGCTTATTCGTTATAGTAAGGGCATTATCTGAGCGATCAAAACATTCTGAAGAGAAGATGAGGCCATCTACATTGTCTCCCACCTGAGCTGTGATTTCCCCGCTATAAGAATAACCATAAACCGATACAACACCATTATTAAGGTTGTCAAAGTCTAATTCTGTATCAGTTACAATTTGAAAGATATTACCTGCCACATCTGTAAGTACAAATGCATAAGCAGCAGTTTCGGCATCAATTGCAACAAACTGAAGTACATCAGCTGCACCATCCTGTACACAAACTACCGCCGTATCCAATCCATCTGATAAACTTACTGTTCCACCTTCTACAAAGACATGTCTTATCACCACCTCATCTTCTGAAGTTTGATAACATTCTGTTGAAAGTACATCTGAAGAAAGAGAAGCTCCAATAGTTGCGCTTAATTCACCTGTAAAAGTTAATGCAACCACTTTACACAAGCTTTGAGTAACTCCAGCAAAGTCAATAGTAGAAGATTCAGAAATAGTTAAGATGTTGTCATCTTCATCTACAACAACATATCTCAGAGCTGCAGTTGAACTAGAAGTAAAAGTGAAGTCTAATAAATCTGTTTGTGAATCACCAAAACACAATACGGTGTCCTGACTTCCTGAAGAAAGTGCAATGGAACCTTTTTCAAGGAATACACTGGTTATTGTAATTGAGTTAGAAGAAAGTTCAAAACATTCATCTGATAATAAGTCATTTATACTTCCACCAATTGTTGCAGTGATATTTCCAGTATAAGCAAGTCCCACTATTTGATAAGTTCCCTGACCAAGGCCTTCAAAATCAAATTCTTCTGTTTGAATGATTTCAATGATGGCTTCACTTTCGTCCAAAAGGAGGTAAGCATAATTTTCATTAAAGCCACCGTTATTGGTCAATGTCGTTAAGTCAGCATCATTATCATTGGTACAAAACAAAGCACTGGTCATCCCATCAGCTAACCTAACCGTTCCTCCATTGGGATTTTTCTTTGTTATTGCAATGAAGTCATCGGAAATGTCAAAACAATCAGTACTTAAAGTAGCTTCATTCAAATTACTTCCAGCTGAACCAGTGAAATCACCAGTAAAGGACACTCCATAAATGCGGCATGTTCCAGGAGCAAGAAAGTCAACATTGATGGCATTATTACTTAATACCAATAAGATATTTTGATTTATATCTGTCAGAATGAATCGATAGGGAGCATTGCTTTGTCCACTCGCTTCGAAGTTAAGAATATCAGGAACTCTATCACCTGTACATACTGTCAACTCCTTTTCACCTGTAGTCAATTGTACTTGACCACCTTCTGCTTCAGTAGCAACGACTTCGATAAAATTATCTGATAAGTCGAAGCAAAACTCAGCAAGCATAACTTCCAAGGCATTATCACCAACATTGGCAGTGATATTTCCTACATATGAAAAACCCCAGACTCTGTAAGTGTCAAAGGGAATACCTTCAAAATCATAAGAACTGGCAGTTGAGATCTCAACAATGTTGTTTTGAGAATTAGTAATAAGGTAGCCATAATTAGGATCCTGACTGGTTGTTTGAAATTCTACCAGATTGGGTTGTTGATCCTGACTACATACAAATAATGAGCTCTTGCCGTCGGAGGTCGCAATGGTTTCACCATCGGGATCAACCGTGAATAACCTGACAAAATTATCAGATAACTCATAACAGATATTAGCAAGGACTGCTTCTTCTAACTTGATTCCGGTCAGTAAGGCCGGAGTGCCTAAAAAAGAATAACCATAGATTCTGTAGTTACCTTCTGGTAAATCAGAAACATTGAGAAATGCGCGTAATGTGTTTTGAACAATGATGTCGTTTTCATCTGCCACCAAATACCCAATTGGAGTAGCATAGGTATCGCTGCGCACCTGAAAAATATCATCGATATCATCATCGATACAGCCATAAACATCCTCAGTAGATCCATTGACAGTAATGGAAAATTCCTGTAGACATCTAAATTGAGCGGATAAAACGTTTGTTGTTAATACAGTTGCCAGAAAAATTTGAAATATAGTTTTCAAATTCATGAGATATAAATTTATTGTTTTTAAAGCCTTGTTTTCAATTATGAATGGAGAAAGAGGGTGAACAAAACAGAGAAAAAAATGCACCTGAATTGTTACACGCAACAATTCCCATTTAGAGTAGGGTTAAAATTTATTGCGCACTGAAGATCAATGTCTTGTGGTTCTAGCAAAATATTTTCGAAGGCGTTTAGCGAGCTAAGCAACTGAGTA
>JBCBCD010000751.1:0-4068 GCA_038530915.1 Bacteroidota bacterium | reverse complement strand
TCGTGGACGAACCAGATCCGGGCAATGTAAGCAATGCAGTAGATGGTAAAAGTGTACCAGTCAAACATTTCGGTGCCATTCTTGAAATGTCTGAGTGGCATACACTGGCAGATAAACTTAAATCCATTGATACAAAATTTATTATTGAGCCTTATACAAGATTCGAGGGAGAGCCCGGAGAACAAGCAACGATGTTTTTCCTTGATCCAAGTGGCAATGCGATTGAATTCAAGTCTTTTAAGAATTTTGAAAAGATATTTGCAGTAGATTAATATGGTTAGAGGGTTAGAAGGTTAGGTTACGCACCTGACAGTTTGACCTTCTAACCTTCTAACCCTCTAACCCTCTAACCATATATGAAAAAAGTAGTGTTCCAGGATCCTCACAGAAAGAAGCATTTTGAGTTTTTCAAAAACATGGATCAACCTCATTATTCATTTACTATTCCCATTGACATTGGACCTTTTTTGAAGTATATTAAGGGGGTTGAAGCGGCTTTTACTCCTACTATGGTGTATGCCGTAAGTTATTGTGCCAATAAAACACAAAACTTCAGAAGAAGAATCAGAGCAGGAGAAGTTGTGGAACACGAAATAATAAATCCTAGTTTTACTGTACTAACCCAAGCGTCGTCCGTTTTTAGTTTTTGTTATGTCGATTATCATTCTAATGCGAACAAATTTATTGCCTCAACTGTAAAGGCTATTGAGGACAGGCAAAAAGATCCCTCATTTGAAAATGTGATAGGAAGAGATGATTTTTTATTTATATCCATCCTTCCATGGTTTACATTTTATCACATTAATCATCCAATGCATTATCACCCCGTGGATTCTATTCCTCGATTTGCTTGGGGAAAATATGAGAAAAAGGGTGAAGAAGTGATTATGCCACTTTCCATTCAGGCACATCATGCGTTGGTCGATGGAATTGATATTGGTAAATATGTAAATTTGTTCCAGTCCATAATGCAAGAGCCAGAACAATTACAACTCGGCTAAACGATTTTTTTTCAGTAGTTGAAAAGATTCGAGTATTAAAATCAAAAAAAAATGTCATAAATCGCACTTTTTGATTTTGAATATAAATTCTGATACAAGCCAGTTTGCAAAAATCCAATTTCGCTAATACCAATCTAATTTCATTTAATTCTGCAATCTAAGATTGAAGTAGTTTTTTGTACGCTTCAGCAGAACTAAAAAAATGTCTGGCTTAACAATAAAATAATCATTTAGCCTTGAAAATCAGCAAACTATAGACTAGATTTGTTGTATATTTACTCTTAGTGTACAAAAAACACTAAGTATATCCGACACATAAACTAAAATTACGAACCATTTAACTTACTTAGTATGTTGAAAAAACAATTTAAAAATGGTCATGCTTCTTGTGAAGTAACATTCGTACTTCCAAAAGATCATGTACAGACAGAGAACAATGCGGCGATTAAAGTTCTTGGTGAGTTCAATGATTGGAGTTGGGACAAAGGACTGATCTTGAATTCTATTGAAAACGAATATGTTGCTAGCATTGAATTGGAACCAGGTAAATCTTATCAGTTCCGTTACTTAGTAGAAGGCGGTACTTGGTTGAATGACCCAGCGGCAGATGCATATGTATCTTCTCCATTTCCAGGTATTGACAACTCAGTTGTTACCGTTGAATCAATGAATGGTAATGGTCATGTAGCAGCAGCTGAAGCTCCTGCAGCAAAACCAAAAGCCAAAGCTAAAGCGAAGGCAAAGCCAAAAGCTAAAGCAAAAACTACAAAGAAGAAAACTGGAAAAGATAACATCAAAAAGCACATCGAAGGTATTGGTCCAAAAATTGAAAAATTATTGGCTGCCAGAGAGATTACAACTTTTAATCAATTGGCAAAAGCTGACATTAAGATCTTAAAAGAAATTCTTGAAGAAGCTGGACCACGCTTTAAAATGCACGATCCCACTACTTGGAGTGAGCAGGCTAAATTAGCTGCTGCTGAAAAGTGGGAAGAGTTGGAAACGCTAAAAGATGAGCTTAAAGGTGGAAGAAGAGTTTAATCCAAAACTCATTTAATTTTGAAATTTTACAAAAAAGAAAAAAATGTTTCGACATTTTTTTCTTTTTTTTATTAAACACTAAGAAACCCAAGATTATCTTTTTTTGGATGTAAAGTTATTGATAGCTTTACTAGTGATGTATGAAAACTAAAAAAACCAACGTAGTAAGAACTCAACAACTATGAATCAAGTAATCAATTTTAGCCTTTTCTCAGAATATGATATCTATTTATTCAAATCAGGGCGTCATTTCAAATTACATGAAAAATTAGGTAGCCATCTTACTACCGTGGAGGAACAGGAAGGAACTTATTTCGCAGTGTGGGCTCCTAATGCCAAAAGTGTATCTGTTATAGGTAGCTTTAATCAATGGGATGAAAATGCACACCCTTTGTCAGCAAGATGGGATGCTTCCGGAATTTGGGAAGGATTTATTCCTGGTGTAAAAAAAGGAACCCTTTATAAATATGAGATAGAAGCCCCTTCTGGTCAAAGAGTAAAAAAAGGAGATCCCTTTGCCTTGTTCTGGGAGATTCCACCCAATACCGCTTCTTTGGTTTGGGACCTTAAATATGAGTGGAATGATGCTGAATGGTTGGAAGCAAGAAAAGAAAAGAAACCTCACGAAAAACCTTATTCCGTTTATGAAGTACACTTAGGCAGTTGGAAAAAGAATGGCTTCCAATCGCTCAATTACCGAGAGATGGCCGATGAGTTGGTATCCTATGTAAAAGATATGGGCTTCTCTCATGTTGAGCTATTACCGGTTATGGAGCACCCTTATTTCCCTTCCTGGGGCTATCAGGTAACAGGCTATTTTGCACCAAGTAGTCGATTCGGTACACCTGAAGATTTTATGTACTTGGTTGATAAATTTCACCAAGCTGGTGTTGGAGTCATTTTAGACTGGGTTCCTTCCCATTTCCCTACCGACGCTCACGGCTTGGCACAATTTGATGGGACTTATCTGTTTGAGCACGAAGACCCAAGGAAAGGTTTCCATCCCGACTGGAAAAGTGCCATCTTTAATTATGATCGCAATGAAGTTCGCAACTTCCTCATTTCCAATGCTATATTTTGGATAGAACAATATCATGCTGATGGCTTGCGTGTAGATGCAGTAGCTTCTATGCTTTACCTGGATTATTCTCGTGAAGAAGGCCAATGGATTCCCAATAAGTATGGTGGAAATGAAAACCTGGAGGCCATTTCCTTCTTAAGAGAATTTAATGAAACTGTTTATGGTGAGCATCCTGACATTATTACCATCGCTGAAGAATCAACTGCGTGGTCAGGAGTTTCAAGACCTACATATACTGGAGGTTTAGGATTTGGTCAAAAATGGATGATGGGCTGGATGCACGATACACTTAATTATTTTAAAGTTGATCCATTTTTCAGAAAATACCACCACAATCAAATTACCTTCAGTTTAATCTATGCTTTTAGTGAAAACTTTTTATTGCCTTTGTCTCACGATGAAGTAGTACATGGAAAAGGCTCTTTAATCAATAGAATGCCAGGTAATGAATATGATCGTTTTGCCAATCTGCGCCTTTTGTACGGTTATATGTATACACATCCTGGAACTAAGCTACTTTTTATGGGTGGTGAGTTTGGCCAAACTACAGAGTGGAATATTGAAAGTGGATTGGATTGGGATTTACTACAGTATCCTTTTCACTCCACATTGAAAGAATGGGTAAAACATTTGAATCATTATTACAATGAAAGCGAGGTTTTAATTGATCGACAATTTGATCCTAAAGGATTTGAATGGGTAGATCATGGTGATTATGAGAAAAGTTTGCTTACCTATATGCGTAAAGGTAAAACAGATGATGACTTAGTAGTTGTGGCTTGTAATTTCACACCTGTTGTTAGGGAAAAATACACAATGGGAGTACCTGTAGCTGGTAAGTGGAAAGAAGTAATGAATAGTGATTTTAAAGAATTTGGAGGTTCTGGTAATTTTGTGAATGGAGAAGTTGTTTCTGAAGAGGGGGAATGGAATGGAAGGCCTCAT
>JBCBCD010000750.1:0-4073 GCA_038530915.1 Bacteroidota bacterium | reverse complement strand
ATTTGCTCAAGATTCTGATGACTTAATGAGCACATAATACCGAATTGAATACACTGGTATCAAAAACCATAGTATAACCATTAGCCTTAGCATAATCATCAATTGCCTTCTGAGCTTTTTCGATGATAGGCTTTAGTAATTCTTGTCTTTTGGTCTCCATTTGTTGCCTAATATCTTGCTCAAATGCTAAAATTTCTTGCTGCTTTTGCTTTAATGCATTTCCTTGTTCTTGTTGCTGAAGTGGAGTAAGTGTCCCACCATTCACTTTTTGCATATAAGCTTCGTATTCCTTTTGAAAGTTAGCAGCCATTGTTTCTCCCTTGGCAACCAAATCTTTTTGCATGGTTTCTAATTGAGCGTCAGCTGCCTTTGTTTCTGACATTTGAGCGATCAAGTTTCCAAAGTTGATATGACCGTATTTTTGTGAAAAAGCCGTTGCTGTAGTAAAAATCATTAAGCCGGCCAGAAGAATAATATTTTTCATGTGCGTAGATAATAATTCAAGTAGTGATTATAAAAGTATGTTTATCTCTACCTGGGTTAATCAAAATTCACTGCAAAGGTAAATTTCTGATAATGACTTTACTAACTTTTAACAAAGATTAAAATAAGAATTAAAAAAAATAACTTCTTCAAACAATTTGTTGTAAAAATAAACTTTTTGTTTTAAATTTGAATCGTATTTAAAACAATTTGATTATGGGACAATACAATTACAGCAATATTAAATATGGACATTTCCCAAGAGGTAAATATTTGTTGCATCAAATTCGCAAACATTGGTACAAACCATTAACCATTGCTGTAGTGGGAGCAGTAATGGCAAAAAAAGATTTCAGCTTTGACATCAGTTTCAATGCAAAACCCAATACATATATCTCCAGTAGCGTAGCTCAGTCTTATGCTGCACAAAATGAGACTCGTCCAATGAACACTTCTCTAATAGGTAAAGGGAATGAGCATGCAGGCTATAAGATTAAAGCAAAAAATGTTTCGCAACAATACCAAACGGATGGTGATAAAAACCTAGCCAATACCTATTCAAACATGAGCTATGGGGACAATTACGATCCGAAAAAGGCAGAAAAAAGAAGGAAACAGTTAAAGTACGTAAAACAGTTTGCTGCTGTAGCTCAAAAAGAAATGAACGAATATGGAATACCTGCTAGCATTAAACTAGCTCAAGGTTTACTAGAAAGCAATGTCGGAGAAAGCAAACTAGCTGTACGCAATAACAATCATTTTGGTATCAAGTGCTTTTCTAAAAGTTGTAAAAAGGGGCATTGCAGTAATTTTACGGATGATTCACATAAAGACTTTTTCAGAATATATGGTTCTTCCTGGGAAAGTTATAGGGCACATAGCAGATTGCTGCAAAAAAACAGATACCTGCCCTTGAAGAAGTTAGGAACTACAGATTATAGAGGTTGGGCCAGAGGTTTGAAAAAAGCCGGTTACGCAACAGACCCTAGGTATGCTGAAAAGATAATTGGCCTTATAGAAGATCTTCGTCTACATGAATACGATAGATAATATCATGCGGTTAAGCATTTCTTATAAGCACTAAAAGTGTAGATAAGATCAATTAAAAGAATACTACGTATCCGTTTGAAGTATCAGTATGTTTAGTCATAGGGAGCTAGAATTCTATTCAGCTCCCTATTTTTTATCTCTTACAATACAGAAACTTCCGGAAGCAACTGGTTTCCCTTTGACATTCAATTCTACAACTTCATAGCAACCTACTGGGTAATTGATTAATTCTATTTGATTATTAGGTTGAAAGGAGGGATTAATTACTCTTCCTGTAGGATCAATAATGACCAGTCCGTTTTCTTCATCCATCTTTTCAATTGTAATTTGGTCAATAGCCGGGTTTGGATAAATCTTCAGTTTAGCTACTGACAAAGACGGAGCGTTGGTATTTACTAATTCTTCTTTGATACTCATGACAAATCCACCAAAGCCTGCTGAAGCAATTTCTTCTCCTCCTATTTCAACTTCTCCTCTAAAACTACCTGCAACCTCAATTTCACCATCTGCCGTATTCTGAATATGACTGGCAAATATAGCTCCACTAGTAGGCAAATTAACTACCTGATCTACAGATCTATCAGAAGCTTTAAGTGAAAAAATGACACTGGCTAAACCACCTCCACTTTCAATATCTAACTCATCAAGTGTAGATTGGAACAAAGCAGCAATCCAAATATCTCCATTTTCCTGAATAAGCAAATCTGAAAGTTCATCACCTATTACTCCGCCAAAAACAGCTCCTTCTAGTGGCTGCCCTTCACTATCTAATACAAAGTAGAATAGATCAGTATTCCCATTCTGACTCATCAATCGAAAGTCGTCTCCTATGTCTATTACTCCTACAATATTTCCTCCGACATAAATATTTCCTGCATCATCCATTTTCATGGTCGTCCATTCATCTTCCAGGACACCTCCTGCTTTAAGCAACCAAAGAGGCTGAAGCAGACTATCTAATTTTAAGATGAATAAATCATTATCAAAAGTATTAGCAGTGATCTTAAAAGTATCAGCAGATAAAGTATCATTATAAGAACCACCTAGAAAAAAGGTATTTTCATAGTAGAGCACATTTTTGGACATACTAATTCCACTTTGCCCAAAGTGGTTGTAGTTCAAAATCCTAAATGAAGAATCAAGTGTAGCAATTAATAAATCTGTAAAGCCATTTGAGTAAATGGGATTGTCTTCTAAAACAATAGAATCCTGAAAGAATCCGGTTATAACAAATGCAGATTTTTCCTCGACCCAAGAAATATCTTCGATAGCTTGCAATCCATTAGCAGAAAACTGCTTACTCAATTGCACTTCTCCATTCATATTGAGCTTCAATATTAAATCTGTACTTACGCCTTGATTATCTTGGAAAACAAGCCCATCATAACTTGCTTCTTCACGGTATTGTGTGATAACAATAATGTGATCTTCTACCAAAATCACTTCGTTCAATTCCTCATCAAACTTTCCCCCCAGGCTTTTGATCCATTCTATATTAAGAGCAGCATCCATCTTTAGAATAAAAACATCCCTCTCTCCTACCGAAACGACTTCTTCAGAATAAGGCAAGGTCCCATTAAATGTACCAGCCAAAATTCTTCCATTTTCTTCTAATTCAATATTAAAAAGAAGTGACATATTGTTTTGTGACTCGATCCAATCTATTAGTTTCACATTTTGACTGAACAAAGGGATACTAGACAAAAACAATAAAGCGTTGATTGTTATTAATCTTAGTAGTGTACTTGATTTCAGCCTCATCATAATCATGTTTTTTCAATTGAATTATACTCTTCTATGAAGAACAAAGATATTCTAGTGTATTGGTTCATTCCAGTTTTTTGTGTCTTTCTATTTCATTCGTGCAATTCATCTGACCAAAATCAGGAAGAGCAAGTTAGTGTTCCCGCAGATCCAGCTATTAGCAATATCACACAAAAAATAAAAGAAAGTCCTGATGATCCTTCATTGTATATAGCCAGGGCATCCATCCTTTTTGAAAAAGAAGGATATGATCAAGCCATCACCGATTTGAATCAGGCTATCGCATTGGACTCTTTATCTATTGAAGCCCATCATTTATTGGCAGATGTTTATTTAAAATACTTTAGATCTAACAACGCCATTAAAACACTGGAAAAGATCGTTGAGCTTCAACCTGATGATCAAGCCTCTTTGTTAAAGCTGGCTCAATTTCAATTGTTCTTAAAGCAAAATGAATCAGCCATACAATCCTTGAACAAAACACTACAATTAAATCCTCAAAATCCTGAGGCATTCTTCCTTCTGGGACAGTGTTTTAAAGAAATGGGTGATACATCGAGAGCCATCAATAGTTTTCAGCAAGCCGTAGAGTTAGATCCAGAGATAATCGATGGATGGATTAACCTAGGGCAACTGAATGCAGCTTTGGGGAATAAAATAGCTGCCCAATATTTTGAAAGTGGTTTGGCAGTTGCACCGGATAATCTAAACTTAATGCATGCAAAAGCCTTTTATCTCGCTGATCAGGAAAAACTAGAAGAGGCTATTGAAGTATA
>JBCBCD010000749.1:0-4074 GCA_038530915.1 Bacteroidota bacterium | reverse complement strand
TTGTGAAAGCGGACTATTACAATCGAAGCTGGTTTTATCAATGGATAAGCTGACCATGCCACAGTTGTCAGTAGAACCATTGTTTACAGCAGCAGCGGTAAGTGTTACATTTCCTGTATTGTCAAGACTTAGATCGACATTTTTGCAGCGAGCAGTAGGCGCTACTTCATCTTTTACCATTACATTCGCCGTACAGGTAGTTGTGCTTAATCCATCACCAACAGTCAACGTAACTGTATTGTTACCAATATTGCTGCAATCAAAGCTGGTTTTACTCAGCGACAAACTAAGGCTTCCACAAGTACTACTGCCATTGTTGATCTGCTCAGCAGTAACAGAGGCAGATCCGTTATTGTCCAATTGGATGGTCCTATCTTGGCAATTTGCAACCAAAGCAGAACCTATAGATAAAGTGACTGAGCCATTGCTTTCCGTACCGGCTCCATCAGCTCCATTACTTTTGGTTTTGTTGCTTCCTTTATAATAAGAATTGACAAAGCTTCCGCCGCCGCCGCCTTGCATATTAAGTCTAGCAGCACCTCCACCAAATCCTGCTCCACTACCGGCACCTTCACCAGAAGCACCTCCACCATTAAACCCATCTCCACCCGAAGGTCGACCGGTTCTTGTTCCTCCAGAAAATAAGGCAAGAGAGTTATCAGAAAGACTTATTCTTGTCAAGGAAAAATCACTAAAATTAGCAATAAGAGCAGTTGTCATACGCTTTCCATTAAAGTTTTGATTTGCACCACAGGTAAGATGTGTTCCAATACCAGGAAGTGTAAAAACACCAAAAGTTATTGGACATCTTTGTTCTATTACACTTCCTCCTTTCGAACTTCCTACATCATCACCAAACTCTCCACTGTTACCCCCATATCCTATATCAAAGTCTCCTGCTTTTGGCCGAGCCCCTCCTCCACCTGCACCAGCTTCAGCTAACAAATACCATTCTACTAATGTTGGGCTTTTTCCAGGAGGCAAATATAAAATAGCAGATGAACCTCCGCCAGAACCGAATACTCCCGCAGGTATAGGTGCACAGCCTTTACTATCTGTACCACCTTTTTGGCCCACATATACTTTTAATCTACCTCCTACCTGTAATTGATTATCGGCAGTACCCACCTCAAAAGTAGCTGATACAGTGGCGCCACTGCCTCCTTTAACTCTCCTGTCACAGCCAAATCCTTTCAAATAAGCATCGCCTCCGTCACCGCCTTTGATAGTGAAAGTTATACTTGTTATACCTTGGGGAATCTGGTAATCCGTTACCAGGCTAGTTGGATTGTAAGTGCCTCCACATTCAAGCAAGGCTTGCCCGTATGCTACAGTTTGAAAAAATAGATAGAGGGCGAAAAAAAATACTGTTTTGTAGTTCGCATTAGATGATCGTCTAATTGCGCGTTTGTAGTAGTTTGAACTTTTCATGTTTTGTGTATTGTTTGGGTGTAATGTGTGTCTTGAGTTGTGTGTTTTGTGTTGTGTGTTGTGTGTTTTGATTTTTGCCTAATTGAAGTACTTTCTATTTTAAATTGAGTTATATACAGAACTATAGGCTGAGGCTACTTACTAGCAGTAAGCAGCGTATTTCACACCACACAAAACACACAACCCAAGACAAATAAAACGTGATTAATAGACTTTATTCTAAATAATTTTTACGGCCCAATAAGCGTCTTTTAAATCAATACTGCGTCTTGTCCTCGCCTTAATAGCTAAGGCTATTAGGCTCCGGGCTTTCCTTGTCTTGATGCAAAATCCATCTTTTTGTGCTCATAAAACTATTTTAGAATAAAGTCTAATGGGTTAAAAACTCAAGGATAAAAGTGCAGGAAATGAGGAAAGAAGCCTGTAGATATACTTCCAAAAGCTGTAGCTATTTGAAAAAAGCTGTAGCTATTTTAACAAAAGCTGTAGTTATTTTGACATTGCCCTTTTTTGTCTGGTAAAAGAGGGGGTTTCACCAAATTCCTGATTGTAACAGGCGGAAAAATAAGAGTGGCTGGTAAAGCCTACTTCAAAGCCGATTGATTTAACGGGTAGGCTGGTGGAAGAGATCAAATGCCTGGCTTTTTGCAAGCGCAGAGAACGCAGATAAATGGATAATGTACGTCCCGTTAAGGCTTTTACTTTACGCCTTAATTGAGTTTGACTGACAAAAAGTTCTTTACAAAGCTCAGCCATTTCAAAATCAGGATCGTCCATGTATTTTTCAAAAATAGTCTTAAGGTTTTTGATAAAGTCATCCTCCTTGGCGGTAGCAACAGTCCCATCCTCAATTAAAGGAGCTTGACTGTAAAGGTCGTAATACCTTTGATGTAATTTTTGACGAATGGAAAGTATGTTTTTCATTCTAACTTCCAGTTCTTCCTGACTAAAAGGTTTAGCCAGGTAATCGTCAGCACCATACTTCAAACCTTGAATTCTGGATTCAAAGTCTGTTTTTGCTGTGAGTAAAATGATTGGAATATGGCTAGTTTTAATGTCTTCTTTGAGGCGTTCACACAATTCAAAACCGTCTGCTTCCGGCATCATGATATCGCTTATGATGATATCCGGCATCATTTCCAATGCTTTATCTATGCCAATTTTTCCGTTAGAAGCTACTGCCAGTCTGTATTTTCCTTCCAAACTGGTTTGAAGATAGATAACGACATCCGGATTGTCTTCCACTATAAGGGCCAAAGGCAGGCTTTCATTCTGTAAAGCACCATTTCCTAAGAAGGCAGATTGTGGCATTGCTGACCAATCGACCTGCTCAAGCCCGGACTGCTTTTTGACTACTGCTTCCTCTGTGATGGGTAAAAAGACATAGAAGGTAGATCCCAGACCCATCAAGCTATTTACCTCTATCTTTCCATTCAATACACTGACAAGCTCTTTGGTTAAAGAAAGACCAATGCCTGTACCGGGATTGCTTTTAGTCCCATCCTTGCTTTTTGGTCCTCGGTAATAACGATCAAAAATATAAGGCAATTGATTTTTGGGAATTCCTGCGCCAGTGTCTTGTATGGCTAAAATCAAGCAATGCTTGTTTTTCAATTCCGGCATTTCTCCCTTGGTGACGCTAAAAGTAATTTGGCCTCCTTCGGGTGTATATTTTATGGCATTCGAAAGCAGGTTAGAGACTATGCGCCAGACTTTCTCCTGGTCGAAGTCCATATTCAGTTGCTCCAATTTTGAGATAAACCTTAGGTCCTGTTCTTTGATTTGGGCATAAGTTTGAAACTGATCAAAAATATTGCTTAGTAAAGGCAAGATGTCTCCTTGTTGCAGATCTACTTCTTGCTTACCATCTTCTAATTTGTGCAGTTCCAAAATCTGATTAATCAAATTGAGCAAAATAGAACCATTTCTCTTCACCAAAGCAGAGCCTTTTTTCAACATCTGATCCGGCCTCTTTTCAATCTGATCCATCATTCCCAAAATGATCATAAGGGGTGATCTGAATTCATGGGTGATATTGGTAAAAAGATTGTTTTTAAAGGTATCCATTGCTCGCAAATTCTCCGCTTCTTGCTTATCCAACCTACGCTTCAACTGAAAACTATAGATGGAATAAACAATCACTACCACTAAAAGCACGTAAAATACATAAGCCCCCGTACTTAACCACCAGGGCGGATAGACTCTTATATCCAAGAGTCGAGTAGGTTCGAGCGGTATATTTTCAATATTTCTGGACCGAGCTAATAATTGATACTTTCCTCTGGGAAGATTATTTAGAGTAATTTGAAGGTTGTCTTCTAAGGGCCACCACTGCTTGTTGAAGCCTTTTAGTTGGTAATCATATTGAGTCCCACTGTGATTAAATTGGTTTAAATCTGCCAGAGTGAAGGTGATGGATTGATCACTATAATCTAAGCTGATGGACTTTTTCTCAGGATTTAAAAGATAGTTGATCGTTGACTCAGCTGAACCAGTTCCTCTTTTAAATCTTTTGATCGAATGAATGACCAGCTTAGGTTGAAATTTTTCTTTACCAAAAAGATCAGGCTTTACTACCAAGATGCCGTCCACCGTTCCAAAATAAAGATGATTGGAAAACTTGCTGTTTAAATTCACATTAGA
>JBCBCD010000748.1:0-4082 GCA_038530915.1 Bacteroidota bacterium | reverse complement strand
CTTCCAAGGCATATTGGTCATAGGCAGTCGTAAAAATAACAGCAGGAGCGTTGGAGAGTGTTTTCAAAAATTCAATACCTGTCATTGCAGGCATCTGAATGTCAAGAAAAATTAGATCTACCGATTCTACTCTAAGTTTGGAAAGTGCTTCCAAAGGGTTTCGAAATTTACCAAACAACTCTAGATGAGGAACCCTTCCTACAAAGTTTTCTAAAAGCTTTCTACTTATTTCTTCATCGTCAATAATAATACAATAGTAATTTCTCATGAGCAATTCAGTTCTAAATATACATTAAATACACTTTCCGTTTCTTCAATATCTAAGTGATGTTTTTCTGGGTATAATAACTTTAAGCGTTGTCTAATATTTTTTAGGCCTATCCCCCCTACTCCATCCTTACTATACTTTCTTTGAGGCTTACTATTCTTTATTTCAAAAATAAGCTTGTTGTTTACGGTAATCAGACTTATCCGGACATAACCATTTTTTAAGTCTTCAATTTGGCTGTGTTTAAAAGCGTTTTCAACAAATGGAATAAAAAGAAGAGGAGATACTTTTAAGTGCTCATTTACCTCTCCAAGTTCAAAACTTATATCCATACCTCGACTGTCCTTTAATTGTATAAGTTCTATATAGTTTTTTAAATATACTATTTCTCGTTGTAGTGGTACTTTTTCTACATTGGAATCATAAAGCATGTATCTTAAAATATCCGACAACTTTAATAATTGTTCAGAGGCACGTTCCGATTGTATAATAGTAAGCCCATAAATGTTATGCAATGTATTGAATAAGAAGTGTGGGTTAATTTGTGATTTAAGGAATTTTATCTCCGTTTCTAAGTTAGATTTCTCCAACTGTATTAAGGCTTTTTCTTTTTTACTGGCAAACCTACTGAATGAGACAAAAGAGCTTCCAAGTAGACTAATAAACAATGGGGGCAGATTTCGTATCAACCAACGGAAATTGTTGTTGAATTCCTGACTGTTCGTTTTTTCTAAAAACGCTGAAGTGTTTTCTTCCTCAAGTAGCACTATTTCCTGTCTTTTTTGTTGATTCCATGGAAGGAGGTCAGAATGAACACCCCAAACTACAACCATAAGTAATGCTGCCGAAAACAAAAAGTACAGGACTTTTCTCTTTTGAAAATAGAAATTAGGCAACAGCCATTTTAAATTTATAAATACTACAATAGAAGCTCCAATAACCATGAGCAGCGCTCGATGCCAAAAACGACTGTCTAGTTCACCTCCATTGCTTAAAACCAATAGAATTAACAACCAGCCTATGCTCCATATTAGTATTTGTAAGATGATATGCTTTGCTGAGTTAATTGCCATTGTATAATGTGCGATGAAATTTTAGAATACTCAAATTTTTTCAATGAATGGCAATTTTTTTTCAATGACACAAAAAATGAAGCTAGTCTAGGCCGACTTATTCACTGGAAACACTAAAGTTTGAATTGATTGAAAAACTTCTGCTTTTTATTGAATATTTTTTTTGTAGCGATTTAAGATATAGAGTTTTGAATAAAAACGATGAGGAAGATATTAATGGCCACCGGATTGATTTTTCTAATAAGCATTGCATGTACATCCCCTACTGACTGGGACAATGACAACCTAAATATTCCTGAGTTTAACTTTCCAAAATCAGTTGTTTTTGAAAAAACCCTTTCTGCTTATAACATTTTTGAGGGTGCTCCTAAAGATTTAATCCCGACTAGTAATTTTCATCTTTTGGAATTAAGTTCAACTCTTTTTACAGATTATGCTCAGAAGCAAAGACTTATAAAAGTTCCCACAGGGACACAAATGAAAAACAATGGTGATGGTACAATTGATTTTCCAAACGGGACTATACTGGTCAAAACATTCTACTATTATCATGATGAAAGGGATCCGAACTTGGGGAAAAGAATAATCGAAAGCAGGCTACTGATAAAAGAAAACGACACTTGGAATGCTGCAACATACATTTGGGATCAAACCCAAAAAGATGCCAGGTTAGAATTAGATGGTTTTGATACAAAAGTGAAATGGATTAGCAAAAATGGAAATAACAACTCTATATTTTATCATTTGCCCAGACAAAATGAATGTTTTACCTGCCATCAATCAAATTCTGCCATTACACCTTTAGGGCCCACCCTAAGAAATTTAAATCGAAGTGTTCAGAGAAATGATGAACCTATTAATCAAATAACTTACTTACAATCGATTGGCCTAATAAATAATTTTCACATTAGTGAAATGCCTACAATTGTTGATTACAAAAACTTAGAGGCATCATTGGCTGAAAGAGCAAGGGCATACCTGGCTATGAATTGCGAGCATTGTCATAATCCAAGTGGTTGGAAAAAAGCAAACGAAAGACGATTTGACTTCAGATATGAAATACCTTTAGGTCAAACTGGTATTTTATCTAGGAGAGAAAAAATTGCCAGAACATTAGTAAACGGCAGAATGCCATATATCGGTACAACAATGATCGATGAGGAAGGCATTCGTTTGATCACAGCCTACTTAAACAGTCTGTAGTTAACATGAAAAACCATTTAAAATGGCTACAATTTCCATCTTTTGTATCTTGAGTTAAAAAAACTGAATTATGCAAAAGTACCTACACCTAATGGTCTCCCTAATGCTTTTGATTTTCTTCTCTTGTTCCAATGCTCAAAAGCCTGTTTTTCCACAGGAAGAATGGGAACCCTATTCTCAAGGGGACTTACAAGACAATGGCTGGAATACCGACGCTTTTAATGAAGCCCGAGAGTTCATAATCGACAGTACCAATGGTACAGGTTTTGTATTGGTTATTGATGGGAAGGTAGCTTTGAGGTATGGTGATATTGAAGAATTGAGCTATTTGGCTTCTTGTAGAAAAAGCATTTTAGCTATGGTTTATGGCAACTACGTCAAATCAGGAAAAATCAAGCTCAAGAAAACACTTGAGGACATTGGGATGGATGATCGACAAGGTCTCTTACCTATTGAAAAACAGGCAACTATATACGATTTAATAACGGCCAGATCTGGCATTTATCATCCAGCCTCTAATGCTGGTGACAATTCAGCTGATGCACCAGAAAGAGGTTCTCAAAAGCCAGGTGAATATTTCTTATATAACAATTGGGACTTCAATGCGGCTGGTGCTGCTTTTGAAAAAGAAACCGGAATCAATATTTATGATGCTGTCATGAATGACATTGCCATGCCTCTTCAAATGGAAGATTATGATCGTTCCGCTCAAAGAAAATCCGGCAACCTTAATCGTTCTATGTATCAGGCTTATCACATGTGGTTCTCTACCAGAGACATGGCACGTATAGGTCTTTGCATGCTAAATGATGGAAAATGGAACGATCAGCAAGTGATACCCAAAGACTGGGCCAAAGAAATAGTCAGTGTGATCACTCCTTCTGAAGAAATGAATCCCAATTCTTACCGCAATGGAGAATTTGGCTATGGATACATGTGGTGGGTATGGGATGGTCCGGATGTACCCAAAGAACTAAAAGGGGCCTATTCTGCTCGTGGTGCCTGGGGACAGTACATTACAGTTATTCCCAAACTCAATGCAGTTTTATCTTTTAAAACAAATTCTGTATATAGAAGAAGAACCGGCTGGAGTGAATACCGTAAGCTGATTCAAATGATCATTGAAGCAAAAGAATAATTCTAGTTCTTTCTTGCTAATTCAATCATTAAGTCCATTTCTTGTTTCATCTTGGATTCGTCAGGTTCAAAACCAACACTTTTGAATTTGACGTATCCATCTGGTCCAATAATGAACTTTGTTGGTATTCCTTCTACTTTGAAATTAGAGACCACTTTATTGTCGTAGTCCATCAAAACTTTAAAATTGTATCCTCTTTCTTTAATGAACTGTGTAACCGCTGCTTGTACATCTTTTTCTTGTTCCCAGCAGTTGACAAATAGGAAAACTACATCATCATTGTTTTTGTACTCCTTCACTACTTCTTGCATACTGGGAAATGAATTGACACAAGGCCCACACCAGGTAGCCCAAAAGTCCACGATTACAATCTTTCCTTGCAAATCCATTAAATCAATAG
>JBCBCD010000747.1:0-4083 GCA_038530915.1 Bacteroidota bacterium | reverse complement strand
AGATAGCCACCTAGTCACGCAACACACAACACAAGACACAAAACAAAAACCTCTTCCATTTTTTTAATCAGCTCTTCAGGAATACCTTGTGCTATCAATTCTTCTGCTAAAGGTTTATCGACATTATTTTGATGAATGATTACCTTGCCATCTTCACTAACTTCCAAATGCCTTAAAACCTGATACAGGTAGTTCCCATTTTTCCATCCCATGACCAATTGTATGTATTGATTTCCAGTAACATCTATCAATAAATGATCTTTTAGGTCAGGAAAATATCTATTGGGAAAACCCAACTTACTTTACAAATAAGACTTGATGCTACTTTTTATTTCTAATACTTTATCCATTGCTTAATCATTTGAGTAAGTGATTACTTGCACGATGTTTGTTTTTGTGCTAAAGTAAGGAGTTTTTTTGTTTTGTGTCTTGTGTTGTGTGTTGTGTGACTAGACGGATATTTTTCCTTTGGCCCGGTTAAAACTGGCCCGTACCAGTGTGATCTTGTCCATCCTGTAATCCTGAAAATCCTGATGCAGACAGGAAAGAGTAGCAATGCTCACTTCTTACCCTAAAGCTCCGGTCAAAAAAATAGCCCACCTCCGCCGAGAGCTCCGGTGGGAAATAACCAAATATCTAATTGTCCTGTAAGCAACGAACAGAAAGTCCGTAGCTGCGACTAGTGTAGTTGTGGTATAACTTACCATCGATGCTGAAGAAGCCGTAACCCCATGCGAGGCTAGTACCGTTAGGAGTACTAGACCAATAGCCGCTGTAGCTACCCAGGTTGTCGAAACTACCATCGGAGTTGCGCCAGCCACCCAACAGTGCAGAAAAGCCACTGTCGCCACCTTTCAACAAGGCGGTGTACGCAGCTTTACCACCATCACTTGCATCATCTTCTGCACCGCCGTATTGCTTGGCCATATTTGTCCACTCCTGATCACTCGGCGATCGCCATCCATTCCCCAATGCTTCACAGCCTTTCTTGGCGGCTTCCCAGGTATACAAGCGACCATATTGGTCACAATTGCCTTTGTCATCATTGTAGCACCAGGAATCAGGGATATCCACATTCAGATTTTTAGTCATCCAGCGCTTGCCGTCTTTCATGATTTTGGTGGCATAGGTGTTGCCGTCGCGGTCGGTCACCCTATTCGAATTGGCCGTAGCAGTACTCGTATTGACTTGTTGCAGTTGTTTTATCCGTTGGTTGGCTTCACGAGCGTATTTTCCGTTGGGATATTCATCCAGATAGGTCTGATAGCCTTTCAGGTCGTTGCGCACTTGGGCGACTTCCCAGCGTGCTGTTTCTCGCTGTTCTGCTTTGACCTTTTCGAGCTGCTGGATGCGGGTGATGGCTTTGTCTCGAAACTCGCCGCTGGCAAAATCCCGGATGTAAGCCTGATAAGCCGGTATGTCATCTTTTTCCTGTGCCGCTTTAAAAGCTCGGATGTCGCGGTAGATGGCCTCGGTGTCCAGGTCATTGATGTTGGTGGGAGTAGTCAAGCCTGCTCCGGTGAGTGCAAAAAAGTAATCGTACTCTGCCAATACAGCCTGAACCTGATTGAGGTCTACCGCTATGGCCTTGATGTTATCGGTCTGTGTGATCATGCCGACGATACCACTCTCAGCTACCAGCGGAGCACCGGAAGTACCTCCGGAAACAGAGGTAATGTCCACCTGTATCTGATTGTTGTCCAGACTAAAAATAGTCCCCCTTGAGCGATCGTTGGTTGGTACATACCAGTCTCCTTCTCTACCGATGAAGGCGACCTCCGCATTGGCGGTAGCTATTCCTAGACAATTGTTTTCCCAATTCAAACCTGCGGGTCGATCTACTTCCAATAAGGCTATGTCCACATTCGGATAGTTGCGGATCACCTTAGCGGTATATTTGTTGTAGTCTTGAAAAAACTGAAGCTCTACTCTTTGGTCTCCGTCCAGGACCGCGTCAATTATATGCTCGGCAGTCACCACAAAGAGTTTGCCATTGCGCGATCCGGTGATGAAGCCAAAGCCTTTTGCACCCAAAGCATCGATGGATACCACATTGGAGCGCAGGTCAAGGGCGCGTTGGGTTTGGGAATTCCCTTCTAGTGATAGGAAAATGATGAGTATAGTGAGGAAGAGTTTTTGCACGAGTTTTTTGATTGCTAAAATAAGGAGATTTTTTGGTTGTGTGTTCTGTCTCCCTTGTTAGAATCTCGTGAGTGAGCCGTACACTTCTTTGAATGGTCAAGTCTGAACATGATCTTACTGGCTAATCTAATTACAGCCATTAGTCCTGAATGCATCTAACTGAAAGTGCGTATTTCTTTTCAAAAGAGGCCCGGATTAATTTACCATAAAAATCATTATCTCTAATATTACCAAAACCGGGGTGTCCATTAAAAGTATATCGAATAGCTCCATCAGGTTCATTTGATGTACTACTCCAATAATGTCCAAAAACCCCTAACACATCAAAGAATCCATAATAGTGTCTTTCGCCACCCAACTTTGCATAGAAATTACCCTCACCATTTTCCAGTAAGGCATTGTAAGACTCTCTGGGGTTATTTATATCAACCCAATCAGAATCATTAACTTTTAGCCCGCCATATGCCATTGCTAGTTCATTCCATTCTTTATCACTAGGTAACCTCCAACCATCTCCCAAGAGTTCACAACCCTTAACCGCTGCTTCCCATGTATATAATCGACCATAGATTTCACAATTCAATGAGTCCTCCTTGAAGCACCAAGAATCAGGTAGCTCTACATTCAAGTTTTTAATCATCCAACGTTTCCCATCATCCATCAATTTAGTAGGATATGTATTGCCTTCTTGATCATTAATGACAATAATAGTTTTATCTTTACTGAATGCGATTTCAGCTTTTAAGCTTCTTAATTCTTTTAGTTCAAGTAAGCGTTTTTCAACTTGTTTCCTAAAACGACTTTCTGGATATGTTTCAATAAAAACTTCATATTCATATTCGTCGTCTAACTCCTGTACTGCTATATATGATTCAACCTCTTCAAAAATCTTCAAAGTATCTGAATAGGTTTCTGTTCTACCAGATCGGAGTCCGCTTAGTTCTAACTGGAACCAATAATCTTGTTCTGATTGTAAAACAGATTTAATAACTGCTAAATCTAAGGCAGTAGCATTCTGTTGAGCATTCTCTACTATCATTCCGATAATACCTGTAGAATGAATCAGAGGAGCTCCTGATGAACCAAATTCTACTGTTGGTAAGAAACAATTGATCTGATTCAATTGCTTACTTTCTATATAACCAAGGGCCTGCTTTTTGGGAATATACCACTCTCCATTTCTGCCTATAAAACCCACCTCATCTTCTACTTTAAAGGTACCCATACAGTTTTTAAACCAATTTACTCTAGGTGGATTCATTACTTTCAATAGAGCTAAATCAGGATCATAAGAACGAAAGATCACTTCAGCTTCTACCTTATTAGATTGATTCTGAAATTGGACTTCAATTAATTTTTTATTGATTGTTAAATGGTCAGCCGTGACAATGTATACTTCATTTGCTCGCTGACCTGTGATAAATCCAAAACCATTTTCATTATCCGCAGAAATTGCCACTACATTGATTTGTAATTGAGTAGCGATTCCTGCTATATCTTTGGAGCAACTTAAAAGGGTAATAGCAATTAGAACAAGAGGCAAATGGAATAATTTCATTTAAAAATTATTTTTGCGTTGAAATGGAATAAAAGAATATGGTATACTTCATGGAAAACAAAAATAATAAATAAGTCAAAACAGTTAATCCTCAAGAATTCATTAGATTTGATTTGTAAAACTAAACGACCAATGAAATATCTAGCCATAATACTCTTTCTTACTGCTCCACTTCTTCTTATTTCACAATGTGATTCAAAAGTAAAACCTATTCCAGGTAGTACCGGCTATAAAAGTCGCGGAAAGCATTGTGAAGGCTTTTATCGATCATTGGTAAGTGCCACTGACTTGCAGATCGTACATTTTACTAAGGGAAAGCTTACCTACAGCTCTTCTGAGGCCCAGAATATTGAATTATCCATTCCAGTTAAAACCCAAGATAC
>JBCBCD010000746.1:1357-4085 GCA_038530915.1 Bacteroidota bacterium | reverse complement strand
CTCGCATTTAGAGCCGCTCCTTTGTCGCTCGCTAAATGCTCTTTTAAGCTCTCCCTCAACCCCATTTTTTTAACGCCAAAACAAATAATGCCATTTTATTCATCGATGATTATCAGTTTTTTTATTAAAACTAAAGCCTCCTTAATCTTTCTTTCAAAATTCGTGATGACTTATGTTTATTCAACTACAATAAACTGGTTTTTGAGGATTATGTTCTTTATAGGGATTCTACATTTTTGATGATGGTCTTTTTTGTTGTTATGTGAATAGTCAAATCATTTTTGCATTATTCTAAAAGAATACTATAAATATTGAAAACCCATAATGGAAATAGAAGACAAAACCTACCATAATATCGTCGCACTCAGTCATCAAGGAAATGATTACTTTGATTCGGATGAGTATGAAGCTGCTATTAAGTGTTTCAAAAAAGCTTTTGAACTCGTTCCCGTACCTAAGAATGATTATGAAGCAAGTTCCTGGCTTTTGTCCGCTATCGGAGATTGTTTATTCTTCAAGGATAAATACTCAGAGGCCATTGCTGAATTTAAATATTCCGAAACTTGTGAAGGAGGCTTGAATTCATTCAACTGGTTACGGCTTGGACAGTGTTACTATTTTTTAAATGACACAAAAAATGCTCGATTGTATCTACTCAAAGCTTATACTATGGATGGAGAAGAATTATTTTCAGATGAAAATCAAGTGTATTTAAATGTAATTCGCGATTTAATAAAATAAATATATCCTGTCATAAAACCCTGATAATCTATCCCCGGCCTTATTTCTTTTAGCTGAGAGCGGTTTCAAAATCCGTTAAAAACCAAATACTGTTTGAGCCAAAACAGATATCTAAGCTAATACAACTATTAAGCAATCCAAGAAGTGTTAGCAAAGCCAAAATCAAAAGGGCGAGTTTATTTGGTTTAGAATTTTGAGACCGAAAGCAGCGTTAAAAAAAAATACAGCCTTGGCTTTTGCTTCTTTGTGCCAAGACAAAGAAGAGACAAAAAAACAAACTACCATTAAAATAAACTTTAATCCTATCCATTTGCAGGATCAAAGCAACTTGCCATGGAGGAGTGGAAACTTTTTCCACTCCTCCACACATAATTTAAATTCTCAATAGTTCATTATTTGCTGACTTCCTTGTAACTTTGCAGGCAATTTGAAAAAAAAGCTCCAACATGCCCAAGGATAATTCTATTAAATCAATTTTAATAATAGGTAGCGGACCTATTATTATTGGTCAAGCCTGCGAATTTGACTATTCTGGTTCTCAAGCTTCTCGTTCTTTGCGCGAAGAAGGAATCGAGGTCACTTTGATCAATTCTAATCCGGCTACCATCATGACGGATCCTGTTACAGCGGATCACGTTTACTTACTACCTCTTACCGTTGAAAGCATTGTACAAGTACTGGAAGAAAGACAGATTGATGCGGTACTCCCTACCATGGGAGGACAAACTGCCCTCAACCTGGCTATTGAGGCTGATAAGCAAGGGGTTTGGGAAAAGTACAATGTGAGAATGGTAGGTGTCGATATAGAAGCCATTGAATTGGCTGAAAATCGTGAAGCCTTCCGTAAAATGGTGGTGGAAATCGGCTTAAATGTCGCTCCTTCCTACATCGCTAACTCCTTTTTAGAAGGAAAAGACGCCGCACAGAAGATTGGTTTTCCATTGGTAATCCGTCCATCATATACACTGGGTGGTACCGGTGGCGGTTTTGTACATGTTGAAGAAGAATTTGACGCTGCTTTAAGAAGAGGATTGAGCATGTCTCCGGTACATGAAGTATTAGTAGAACAAGCGGTATTGGGGTGGAAAGAATTTGAGCTGGAATTGTTGCGTGACTCTAATGATAATGTAGTCATCATCTGTACGGTAGAAAACCTCGACCCTATGGGTATTCATACCGGAGATAGTATTACGGTCGCTCCGGCCATGACCCTTTCTGATCGCGCATATCAGGAAATGAGAAATCAGGCCATGCTGTGTATGCGTGCGCTCGGTAACTTCGCTGGGGGTTGTAACATACAGTTCTCCCAAGATCCGGTTACTGAAAAACTGATCATCATAGAAGTTAACCCACGTGTATCACGTTCCTCAGCCCTTGCCAGTAAAGCCACAGGATATCCTATTGCAAAAATCGCCGCCAAACTGGCGATCGGATATACGCTCGACGAATTAAAAAACCAAATAACCAAAACTACCTCAGCCTACTTTGAACCAGCTTTAGATTATGTTATTGTAAAAATGCCAAGATGGAATTTTGAGAAATTCCATGGCGCTGATGACCGTCTTGGACTTCAGATGAAGTCAGTAGGTGAAGTAATGGGTATCGGCCGCAACTTTTTGGAAGCTTTGCAAAAAGCTTGTCAATCTCTTGAGAACAACCGCATGGGATTGGGCGCTGATATGAAAGAATGGATTAAAACTGCCGATGTACTAGATAGATTAGAATCAGCTCGCGACGATAGAATTTTCCGCTTAAAAGATGCACTTAGATTAGGGGTACCTGCCAAAACGGTACAGAAACTAAGTAAAATTGATCCTTGGTTCATCAAGCAGATCAAGCGTTTGGTGAAGATGGAGAAGAAGTTGATGCAATACAATATCCCACAAGACATTCCAACAGATTTCTTCCGTCAATTGAAAGAGGTGGGTTATTCTGATGCTCAGATCGCCTGGTTGATGCGAGTAGAAGAAAAAGAAGTAACAAAACA
>JBCBCD010000746.1:0-1347 GCA_038530915.1 Bacteroidota bacterium | reverse complement strand
AACAAAACAACGCAAAAAACTAGAAATTCGCCGGACTTACAAAATGGTAGATACCTGTGCGGCTGAGTTTGAAGCTCAAACGCCTTATTTCTACTCTACTTTTGATGAAGAAAACGAAAGTATTCCTTCTGATAAAAAGAAAATCATCGTTTTAGGTTCTGGTCCCAACAGGATTGGGCAGGGAATCGAGTTTGATTACTGTTGTGTGCATGGTCTTTTGGCTTTAAAAGACCTTGGCTACGAATCCATCATGATCAACTGTAATCCAGAGACGGTTTCTACCGATTTTGATATTGCCGATAAATTATACTTCGAACCCGTATTTTGGGAGCATTTGGAAGAAATACTAGAGCTGGAAAAACCAGAAGGTATTATCGTTCAGTTGGGGGGCCAAACAGCACTTAAACTGGCTGAAAAGCTACACAAATATGGGGTTAAAATCATAGGTACCAGCTACGAAAACATGGATCTTGCTGAAGACAGAGGAGCTTTCTCTGATCTACTAAAAGAACTGGAAATTCCTTACCCACAATATGGTGCAGCAACAGATGCTGATGAAGCCTTAGAAATCGCTAATCGAGTAACTTATCCGGTATTGGTAAGGCCTTCTTACGTATTGGGTGGTCAACGCATGCGCATCGTCATCAACGATGAAGAATTGGAGCGCCACGTACTGACCATCTTCAAGCACATGCCTGACAATAGAGTATTGATCGATCAATTCCTAGAGCGTGCTAAAGAAGCAGAGATCGATGCCATCTGTGATGGAGACGAGGTCCACATCATGGGTATTATGGAGCACATCGAACCAGCAGGTATCCACTCTGGGGACAGTTCGGCTGTATTGCCTACTTATTCGCTTTCTGTAGAAGCCATCAATAAGATGGTAGAATATGCGAAAAAGATAGCAAGAGCACTACAGATCAAAGGGCTGATCAATATTCAGTTTGCCATCAAAGATGACAATGTGTACGTTATCGAAGCCAACCCAAGGGCTTCCAGAACGACTCCTTTCATCGCCAAGGCATACGAAGTACCTTATCTACAAATCGCTACTAAAGTGATGATGGGTACCCACAAATTGAAAGACTTTGACATCAAACCAAAGCCAGGTGGATATGCCATTAAAGTACCTATTTTCTCATTCAACAAATTCCCGAATGTAGATAAGAATTTAGGTCCTGAGATGAAATCTACCGGTGAGGAGATTCGCTTTATCAAGGATTTATCTGATCCGTTTTTTAGGGAGTTGGATAGTCAGAGGTATATGTATTTGGCGAGATAAAATTATTTGATTTTTTGCCTGGCGTGCCAGGCAAAAAATCAAATAATTTTATCTCTGTATTG
>JBCBCD010000745.1:0-4085 GCA_038530915.1 Bacteroidota bacterium | reverse complement strand
AATAGTTTAATTATGGGTGTTTGCAAAAGGTGGTTTTCACCTAAAGGTTTTTTGTACTCATTTTGATTTTCTACCAATACCTTTATAGAGGCCGGCAGCATAGTAGGATTAGAAATGCGTAGTGTCAAAGACTTTTTATCTTCCTTAATTTTTTCTATTGCTACCTGGTCAAACGCACAGTAATAGGATTTGTCTGGCTGAACATATAGACCCGGAATTTCAATAAAACTCAGCATGAGTGCTGTTTCCGCCCAGGTTGAGCCATACATTAACTCTCCTATTCCTTCATACCAATCTGTTGTACTCACCCTTTCACTCATCCAGCCTTCTTTCATTCCTTCAATCGGGCGTAGAGGATGTGATAAATTTTGTGGCAGGTGCCTTACAATATCATACAGTAATTCGACATACTTATTATTGCCTGTTGCTCGGTAAAGTCTTAATAAGGCTACTCCAGAATGGGTACAAATGCCTGGAGCTCCATGCTTGTTTTGAGTGTTCGCACCTACTGCACCTAAAGTTTGAATGCCCAGTTGGTTGAGAGTTGATTGCTCCGGAAATTGGTAATTATAGCTCATGACCCAGCTTGAAAACTGGTGGGCCATTTCTTCGGCATATCGCAACCATTTTTCTTCTTGGGTATGTTCATACAAAAGCATGAAGGATTCAAGTAAGGCATAAGCCGACTCACTATCGGGATTTTGCATAGCATCGCCTGGTCCACCACAACTGATCCCTTTGGTTACATATTCCTGGTAGAAATATTCAGCTGATGCTTTGGCTGCTTCCTCATATTTGGGTTGATTGAAATAGTTAGCTGCTAAGATCAAGCCTGCCGGAATGATGCCTCCATTGGTGGATCCCCCCACTTGGATTTCTCCTGTCTGACTATCTACAAATTGACCAAATTGCTGATTGTCTTCCCATAGTTTTACGATTCTGTCACATACACTTTTGGTACCTGCTGACCATTCTTTTTTAACTGGTATTTGTTTTTGTTCCATTAGCATAAACTGCTTCAAAATATAGTAGATGGCATCTCCACTTTTCCGGATCAAATGCCAGTCTTTGGTATTCAATTTTCTGATGTCCCCACCATACCAATGAAACTCATCTCCATCTGATTCGCCAGCATCCCAAAAGAAACCCGCCGGACAAATTCCACCATCAAACAACCAATCAAAATTGCGTATTACATTCTCTTCCGTTTCTTTTTCACCCGCAAATAATAAAGGATAAGTAGTGATCATTCCACCTGTCCACCCTATCTGCCAATCTTGAAGGAATCGATACAAACCATTGCGCATTCCTACTGCATAATAACCATGCTTGGGAATAAAATTTTGCTCATTGAATTTCTTTTCCTGAACCTCAAAACAAGAGGAAAGTGGAAGGGAAAATTTTAGCGGTTCTAAAGGAATAAACTCTTTTCTAATAAAAAAAAACTGATCAAACAAATCCTGAATGTTTGAGGCAGGAAAAAAGTATAAGCGGAAGGTAAACTTTACTATATCTCCTTTTTTAAAATTGGGTGGTACATCATCACTGGGATATCGATTATCTGTAATTCTATATTTATACTGTTCTCTTACAACAGGAGCGCTAAGACTCATGGTCATTTTAGATCGATCTTTGTTTTCTTCTAATGTCAACCCATAATCGCCCCATTCGCTTTTTTGTGGAAAAAGCATCCAAAAGCCATGATTTTGACCAGGACTAAAAAAACCGGCAGAAGGAGTAGACATACTTCCCGATCTTTCTTGTATTCTGGATGGTCCATCGTGGATATTCAAGCGTGGGATATCACTAACAATTTGTTCGTTGTCGGGACCATAATCTCTGGGGTCCATCAATTTTGGTGAGTAACGAATCCGTCTGGACTCAAAACGGTTTCCATTATAAGCTGCTGCAGGCAGCAACACATAATTTTGTACCGACCATGCGTTAAATGATACATCTATAGCCGGTGCCGATTGTTCTAAAGTACCCTCTCCAAGCATTAATTCTATTTCGAAGTCAATGCTTCCATCTTTGTTCTCCTTAAAATTCTTTTGTACCGTCCAACTAGATTGTTGAAACCGGATACTCATTTCTTTGGCGGACCAATCTAATGGATAAATTTGCTCGGATATAGATCTGTTGAATCGCTCATGATCAAACTGATTCATTCTGAGCGAAATGGTAATTCTATTTTTGCTGAGAACCTCTGTAAGCGACTGTCCTGAAACAAGTTGTAAAAAAAGCAAAAAGTGCACCAGTACAAAAGCAAAATGCTTAAGTGATCTTGGAATACAATTCATTTGTCTGTATTTAAAAACATGGGTAACCCTTCACAAGAAAAATCCTTGGGCGGCAGTCTCACCAGCCAATAATATGCTGTTTGTGGTTTTTCAAGCTAAAAAAGCTTTGCTTTTTTAGCTTGAAAAACCACAAACAAGTATACATTGACGAACCTAAGACACCACCCTCGGCTTTACACTAAATTGTCATTACTATCTATTGTCTGATTACTTTTTTAACCGAACGATATTGGTTGTTTTGTAAAACTTTCAAAGTATACACCCCTTTAGGCACATTGCTTAGGTCTAAATTATCCTGGAAGAAGAATCCTGACTTAACATCTTCCTGGAAGAATACTACTCTACCCATCATGTCAAACATTTGGATGGTAATATTTCCATCAACTGTATTGCCTAACTCAATAGCCAACTGATCTCCATTTACCGGGTTAGGATAAACCACCAGAGATTCAGAAAGGTCAATTTCTTTGGTACTTGTAGAAGGATCCAAGGTACTTAATGCGTACTCGCCACTTTGCATACCATCCACTGCAAATTTGATCTGATCACCATCCAATTCACCAACTAGACCTAAATCGGTCCATGAAGTTCCATCGTGGAAGAATAGTTTCAAACCATCAGCACTTGAAGGAGTTTCAACACCTACTGCTGCAAAATCAAACCCAAGTGTTACATTAGGAGCTGCTCCAACAACTTCAATATTCCAGTGACGTTCCCATTGTATTGCATTGGTAACCTCCATACCATTGTGAGCTGCCATTACAAAATCACCTAGACTCAATTGTGATCTGGTATCGATCTGAATACCACCACCAGAAGCAGATTTGTGCTCTTGTTCTGTAGTCCCGTCTATGTAAGTAGTTTTACCAACTCCAATTAAATCAGTGATGAATCCAATATTTTGGTACAATCTGTTTGCACCGTTTTCACCGATAGTCATGTCATACTTTGTTGCCAGGTAATTGTGAACGATAAGGTTTTGAGCTTCATTCAACCCTCTGCGGTACATGATCACCTCAGCAATATCCATTGGTTGGAAACCACCAACGATTATAGGAGCATCAACGGCTGGCATAATGCCACCATAAGAATTTACTTTTTCGATCACACCATTTGTTCTGAACAATACATCACCAAATGCTTCTTGTAATTCGACATTCAAGATGTAGTAATCGTCTGCATTGATTTCAAGATCGTTTCTCAAGAATGACTGACGTTGGATAACAAACTGCATTTTATTTGGATTTGCACCACCGTTAAACTCTAATACATAAGACTGTGCTTCATCACCTTCGGTAATATCTCTCTTCTGTAGAATAGCGGCGAAATCTTCTAGTAGTTGATTTCTCTTAATAACCATGAAGATGGAAATACCTGCACCACCGTCTAAGTTATCTGCATCATCAATGATTAATGAACCTCTGTTAGGTGTCGCATCGGCACTTGCACCAAACTGAAGAATAGGATGACCATTCAATGCATCTTCGATTAATATAGGAGCTGGTTTTTGACTTTCACCAGTATTTGGAATAGCGTTCTCGCCCCCATCAACGAAGGTATTGTATGCATCATTACCATTACCGGAAATGTCTGCCCATGTCGTTACTTCTTCTCCACTGGCTACACCTTCGATAGCATCAGCTTTCAACCACAACGGGTTTTCAGGTTGACCAGCAATTGTATTATCAGGAGCACCTACACCTGCAGGACCAGTACCCGTGCCAGCTACCGTATTAACTACTGTGTAAGTCGCTTCTGCAATAGGTCCAAAGAAGTTACCATCTG
>JBCBCD010000744.1:0-4090 GCA_038530915.1 Bacteroidota bacterium | reverse complement strand
CATCGCTACGTTTTTTTTGGAATTTTCCGAAACGACTTGAAAAAACGAATTCAACAAAATAGCAAAATGGACAAGAATAGTATAAACAAAAGAAACCCCAGAAACACTGGGGCTTTGAAGTGGTGATCGCGGAAGGATTCGAACCTTCGACCGTCTGCTTCTGCAGCAGTGAAACTATGGCGGAGCGGAGGTGGTCAGAAAATATGCAAGCCAAAACCATATCGTCAACACTAATTGAATCCATTGTACCCAAAAGTTCAACACTCAAATAGTATCGCATGACCTAAAACAAAACAAGGGTTGAAAAAAGCCTTATCTTAGCATGTTGTTAACTACATTCCTTAACATGAAAAAACCTCTTCTTTTACTTTTCTCTCTTTTTATAGCCCAACAAATCTGTGCTCAAAATGATTTTCGACCAGGTTATGTAATCACTACTAAGGGAGATACCATCAATGGATTTGTGAATTACAAAGTTGGACTTAAGAAATTTGAAGTTTGTAATTATAAAAAATCCAAAGAAGAAAAAGATCCCGTCAACTATTTTCCCAATCAAATACATGGATATGGTTTTGTAGGAGATCGTTTTTTTGAAGCTAAAGAAATCACAGCAGAAGAAAGTAAAAAAGTATTTATAGAGGTTTTGGTGAAAGGAAAAGCCACCTTATACCGGTATAACTCCGATTTTTTTATTGAAAAAAATGACTCCATATTCAAGCAGTTGGTCAATGAAGTATCTATTGAATACACCGAGCTTGGTTACAGAGAAAAGCAAAGCAATAGACATATCGGGGTATTGACTTACCTTTTTTCGGATTGCCCCAAGGTCAAGAAAAAAGCACAGACCGTTCAATTGAAGGAAAAAGCGCTAGTAAATCTGACCAAAGCATACAACGACTGTTTCAATGAACCAAGTATTGTTTTTCTAGAAGACAAACCCTGGATTAAAGCAAACGTCGGGTTATCACCAGGTACGAATTTTTCATCGCTTACCATTGACGAAGCTATTGAAAATGAAGACCTTGGTTTTTTTTCCAGTGATTTGGGCAATGCAACGGCATTCTCCATTGGTGCTTTTGTTGATATTTCGGTGCCCAGAATCAATGATAGAATATCTATTCACACCGCAGTACAGTATGTATCGGCTAATTTTGAAGGTTCTAGAACAAGGTCTAATAGGTTTTTCAACTTTTCATATGAAACTACAACCGAATTGGAGCAGCTTAGGATTCCGGTAGGTATCAAGTATACGTTCCCTGAAAAGAAGGTTACCCCTTATTTCGCTGTTGGAGTTATGAACAATATCAACCTAAAAACCAATACGGTGTCAGTGGTTGAGCGGGAAAGGATAGTCAACAATAGTATTCAAAATTTTGAAGAATCCACTGATTTAGATACCACAATACCTGGGTTTTGGGCTGGTATCGGCATCAAAAAAACGATAAAGAATACATTAAATGGCTTTTTAGAACTTAGATTTGAGCGCTCCACGGGATTCGTAGGTGAAGAAAGGTTTCAACGGCAATTTCGATATGAATTGCAAAATTTTCAGCTGTCGATAGGGTTAAGTCTATAGATTGATATCACGAATACTTTTGGTATTCCCCGGGCTCTGGCTCCGCAGCAGCTGTAGTGCTGCGGTACATTATAACGTCTACATGATTTGTGATATGCATATAGACCAAAGCAGCACCTAGTCTTATTCTAAATAGTTTGATGTCAAGGAGTACAACCAATGCTCCGGTTGTGCCGCAAAATTTTCGGCGCCGCTATCGCAAGATTGTATCTTGTGGTATTGCTACTATCCTTAATTCAGAAAACCGACTTCATCGATTTCCAGAACTCCAGGTTTACCTGAAAAATTAGCTGCACTACTACATTTCCAATCCATAGCTAATGTAACAAAACCACTTTGCACGGGATTGTTGTGAATATAATTCACTTTTTGTTGAATAACCGAATTGCTCCACTATGCAATGGGTTGGTTGTGGTGCTGCCAAAATTGATATTGGGCAATGTTGCTTTTGGTGGTTCCTGCCTTTTGAAACATTTCAAGCAGCCATTCTCTTCTACTTTCAAAGGGGTTGGTACATATGGTGTGAACAAGCTTTTTGGCTGTAAATTTCTTGAAATCACGAAGCAAGCCGGAAGGATTGCCCTGGGCAGACCGAAATAGCAAATGCACATGGCTTGGCATGATACAATATGCAAAAAGTTGCATGCCCTTAACTTGACGGCAGTATGCGAGGCTTTCCGCTAAAACTTGAAAATAGGATTCTCGGGTAAAAACGTCTATCCAATGTACCGTGGCAAAAGAAACAAAGTACAACGCATCAGGATTTTTGAAGCTGTAGTTTCGACTCATGTGCAACGGTAGACAATTGTTATCAATGTTGTCCAAGCCGTTTGATGAAACATAAGTTTTGATTTACAAGGAAGCTTACCGAGGCAATAAAATGTAATACAACTGGAAGATGTAGTCTTGCGGTATACCATCTTTACAAAAACCTTTTTGGTATAAAGCAAAATACCATGGTAATTTTCACCGTGGTATTAAATTCTAGATACGATTCAAGTTTACCACCAGTCCGAGACTGGCGGTAGCGGGGGGAATAATGCCTCGCTCAGTAAATTAGTTTCGGTAAGATTTGGGCTTGCAGCATGAAACTTCGTTTCATTCGCTTGATCTCTAAAAATCAACCTTTTCCATATTTCCTAAAAGCAGCAATAGTTTGATAAACACCATATCCGATAAAGATTCGTGAAAGCCAAATGACCAATCTTATGTTCCATTGATTATTTGACTCCTCATACTTCTCTAATTCTAATTTTGGAAAAGTACTTAAGAAAACCACAAAGTCTTCGAAATTTACTAAATCACCTAAAGGAACTTTTAACGCGTTTAAATAGAAGATAAAAAAAATGATAGAGGTCATGAATGTAAACAACACCCCTCTGAACCAGCTTCTCCCGTTATTATTAGAAGCTAGATTCAAAAACAAAATCACGGAATCAAATCCAAATCTTTTACTAAAAAGTAATTGACCGTACTCCATAGATTGATACTTGTTAGCAGCATCAATATCACCCTTCTTCCTTGCCACATTTTTTAATTGATTGTAAACATTTTTCAAGTTGGGTATTCTTTTTCTTTTTTCCTTTATTCCATAACCTATTTTGGGGTTCGTGTTATAAGAAAGTACTTTTTCAGGATAATTGTTAAGGTTAATTCCATCTATCTTGCTATCCGCAATAACAATTTCTTTAAAAGAATTAATATCGAAATTTAAGAAATTCAAATCTCCAGTAACCGCGTTTTGAATCACCAAATAATGTCCTGGTTGTATGTTTGTGAGGGTTATGCTTCCCTTATTTTGAAAATCTTTGAAGACCATAGACTCTAATTTGGAGTTTTTTAAAAAAATAGTTCCAAAGTTTATATCACTAACATCTAAATAGCAGAACAAGCCCTCTAATATCACATTACCCTGACTACAACCAGTGATACTAATGGAGGTCGGTTTTACCATACTATTCCCTGTTCTACTAGGACTAAAACTTAATTGTTGTCTAAAATTGTTATTGGAAAGGTATAGTTGGTCAAGCCGATTCAATGCAATCGAAAAATTCTTTTCAAAATTATTGGAATGAATATCAATCCCGTTGATTGACAAATTACTGTTTTCATTTCCAAGTATATTATAATCATTAATAACCACTATTCCCAAAAAACTACTTCTATAAAAGTAAATCTTGTCGAATTCGCCTTCAGTTATATCCAACCTGCTCCTAAATGTTGACGATTCAAAGAACAAATACTTAGTTTTAACAAATCCATCTACTTTCAGTGGGTTTGCGAATATTCCTTGGAGGTTTATTGTATTGTAAATACCTCCTTAAAAGCTTATAGAAGAAAATGTCTCAGATATTTTGATTGTCAATTTCTCAAACTCATTTTCAACCAAAAAATCCACATTCGATTCGCGCGATGTATACCGATTGTTTATGTCATTTAACAATACATCTTTGGCTATTACAGAAACAAATTGAAGGGTGCCGAAATTACCATTAACATCTAATTTTAAAAGAC
>JBCBCD010000743.1:0-4090 GCA_038530915.1 Bacteroidota bacterium | reverse complement strand
AAGAATAGGTAAGGGGAAGTTTACTTCCTACACCAAAAGAAAAGGCCAAAGCGCAATGCGCTTTGGCCTTCTTCTTTTTTACACCCTAAATACCTTATTTTTGCCCTAAATATTAATTAATGATGAATGGATATGAAAGCCTAAAAATAGCAATTGTCCAACACTCCCCCTCTTTCCTCAATTTGGATGAAAGCATTGCAAAGGCAGAACAATACATTGAAGAAGCAGCAAAGAATGAAGCAGGATTAATCGTTTTTGGTGAAACCTGGTTCTGTGGTTATCCAGCCTGGATAGATTACGTACCAGAAATAGCTCTTTGGGGATATGAACCCACACAAGAACTATATGTTAAAATGTTAAAAAACGGTTTATGTGTTGAAGAAGCTCCATTCAGACACCTTTGTTCCCTGGCAAAAAAACACAATGCGATGTTAATAGCAGGTGCAAATGAGGTAGTGAAACAAGGCTATGGCAATGGCACTATATTTAATAGTCTATTCTTCATCAACCAAGAAGGTGTACTTGTTAACCATCATCGTAAGTTGATGCCGACCTTTACAGAAAAGTTGTTGTATGGAACCGGAGATGGGCATGGATTAAAGACGATGTCCAGTAAATATGGAAATATAGGTGGTTTAATTTGTTGGGAACACTGGATGCCTTTAACTCGTCAAAGTTTACATTTGGAGAATGAAACCATCCATGTAGCTGTTTGGCCAGCAGTAAAAGAAGTACATCAATTGGCGAGCAGAAACTATGCCTTTGAAGGGAGATGCTACGTTATTGCAGCAGGACAGATACTCAAAGTGAGTGACTTACCGGATATTCTAACTCTCCCAAAAGAACTGAAAAAAAATCCTGATAAATATGTATTGAATGGAGGCAGTTGTGTCATTGCTCCCAATGCAGATTTTATTTTAGAACCACAATTCGATATAGAGGATATTATTTATGTTACAATAGATGATTGGGAGGCGGTACTTAGAGAAAAAATAACATTAGATGTTAGTGGACATTATAGTAGACCTGATGTTTTTCAAATGAAAGTAAATAAGCAACGTTTATAATTTTAGAGCGTCTAAATTTATAAACAGCTATTTTTGTTAAACACTTATGACATCTTTTTTACTTTGATAACAATTGAAAATAGAAAGAAAGCTGTTTAATTGAATAAAACAAAACGAATGAAAAAGGTATATATCGTAGCAATTGCTCTTATAGCTGGTGCAATTATAGTTTTAACCAACATAGCTTCAGACGTTAGCACCTATGCAACTTTCAAGGATGCGGTTCAGTCAGGTGCAAGAGTAAAGGTAGCTGGACAATTATCAAAGGATAAAGAAATGGTGTATGAACCAGAAGTTGATCCTAATTACTTTAGCTTTTACATCACTGATCCTGATGGTGAAGAAAGAAAAGTTATTTTGGCGGCTGCCAAACCTCAAGATTTTGAATTATCAGAACAAATTGTAGTTACGGGCCAAATGAACGGCAATGAATTTATGGCTACAGACCTATTGATGAAATGTCCTTCTAAATATAAGGATGAAGAAATTTACATCAAAGGAGAACAGAATAAATAAACGCAAACAAAAATTATAAATGGAAGAAATTCAGTACATAGGTGAACACCTATGGCCGGGGAGGTTAGGTCATTTAGCAATTGTAGTTAGTTTTGTTGCTGCCCTTTTGAGTAGTATTGCATATTTTTTTGCTACTCAAAACCCAGACTCTCAGGAAGGTTCTCAATGGAAAAACATTGGTAGAATATCCTTTTCTATTCATGGACTTAGCATATTTTCAGTTATTGGTATCATCTTTTATTTGATGGCTAGTCAGTATTATGAATATCAATATGTGTGGGCACATGTATCTGAAGATTTACCTTACCAATATATTCTATCGGCCTTTTGGGAAGGACAGGAAGGTAGTTTTTTGTTGTGGATGTTTTGGCATATCGTTCTGGGAGTGATTTTAATGTTAAATGCCAAGCGATTTGAAGCACCTGTGCTTTCAATACTTTCTTTAGTGCAGTTATTCATTGTTTCAATGATTCTGGGCGTTTACTTGGGAGTTGGTCCTGAAGCCGTTAAAATTGGCAGTAATCCACTACTCTTATTAAGGGATACAATGAAAGCTCCCATTTTTGCACAAGCGGATTACCTCGAATTGATTAAGGGTAATGGTTTAAATCCTTTGTTGCAAAACTATTGGATGACCATCCACCCTCCTACTCTATTTTTAGGATTTGCCAGTACAGTGGTTCCATTCTGTTTTGCTATTGCAGGTTTATGGACCGGAGCTCATAAGGAATGGATTAAGCCTGCTTTGCCATGGGCTTTATTCAGTTCAGCTATATTAGGACTTGGTATCTTAATGGGTGGTGCGTGGGCTTATGAAGCTTTAACTTTTGGTGGATACTGGGCATGGGATCCGGTTGAAAATATGTCTTTGGTACCTTGGTTGGTTTTAGTAGCAGGTGTACACACCAATTTGATTGCAAAAGTAACAGGAGGTTCTATTAGAACCACTTACATCTACTATATTCTTACCTTCTTATTTATCATATACTCTACCTTTTTAACGAGAAGTGGAGTTTTAGGCGATACCTCGGTACACGCATTCACTGAAATGGGTTTGGAATGGCAATTGGTGGCTTTTATAGTTGCTTTCTCATTATTGGGAGCCATTTTGTTTTTAGCCAGAATGAAAAGTATCCCAACTGCTAAAAAGGAAGAATCAACTGCCTCAAAAGAATTCTGGATGTTCATAGGTACTTTAATCTTATTGTTTTCTGCAGTGATGATTACTATATCTACCTCGCTACCGGTGTATAATAAGATTATGGCTTATTTTGATCCATTTTTTGAAGGTAAGGTCATTACTGATCCGGTACCTCATTACAATAAATACCAGTTGTGGATAGCTGTATTTATGGCGATTTTTTCTGGTACTGCCCAATATCTGCGTTTCAAAGAAGCAAATTGGGCTAAATACAGAAAGAAGTTTTTTGTACACGTTGGAATTGCTGTTGGTATTACGGCTGTACTTACATTATTGACACTTGCCTGGATTGATACAAATACATGGCAGTACAGTGTTTTATTGGTTTGTGGTTGGTATACCGTGGTAACGAATACAGACTATATAGCTACTGTACTTAGAGGTAAACTAAAGTTGGCAGGTTCTGCTTTTTCTCATTTAGGATTTGGGATAATGCTGGTTGGTGTTATAGCATCAGGTGTCAATAAAAGAGTGATTTCTTCGAATATGTTTTTGATGCAAGGCTTAATTGAAAGTACCGGAGATGAAAGTCTAAAAAACAATGTCATGCTCATAAAAGATGAGCCGGTATTGATGCAAGGTTATCGAGTAACTTATGTGTCAGATTCCATTGAAGATTTTACTCGTACTTATAAAGTTGCTTTTGAAAAAATGAATGCAACAGGTGAGGTAAGTGAAACTTTCGAAGTATATCCCAATATCCTGTACAACAAAGAATTCACAGATATAGCGGCATATAATCCTTCTACAAGGCGATATGTACATAAAGATATTTTCACTCATATTTCTGCCTTACCTCAGGTAGAGATGGATTTTGAGTACCGAAGGAAACAAGAAGATAGTCTTAATTACAAGCCCTATATCGTAACTGAATTTGATACGTTGCGTTTTTTAGATACTCTTGCAATCAAGAATCCCGATACCTTATTGATTCGTTCTTATGAGGTTTTCCTTGATGAAATCATTAGAAATCCAACTCATCCAGATTATGAACCTCAAGCTGAAGATATTCCAGTAAGTGTTCGCTTAGGTATAAAAAGAGCGGATGATGATACCGTGTTTTATGCAGAGCCCTTGTTGGTGTTAAGAGGTCAATTGGTCATCTCTTATCCTGCTCAATTGAATGATATCATCACAAGAGTACGACTCACCGAAGGCATCTTTGATAATATATTTGCCCTCGAAGAAGAACTTCAATATGAAACCTATACTGTGACTCAAGGGGATAAAATCAATTACAATGGTTATGAAATTCAGTTTGCCGGTTTTAATAAAAATCCGGAACATCCCAACTATGAAGCTGAGG
>JBCBCD010000742.1:0-4092 GCA_038530915.1 Bacteroidota bacterium | reverse complement strand
AGTTATCTGCCGTCAGTGAGCGCAAAGGCTTGTGAATACTGACGAAGCTCATTTTTCGTTTCGTCCGTACGGACAAAACGAAAAATAGCTGAAGTTCAGGGTTCATAATGCTTTGTGCGCAAGTAGGTGAGAAAACTTTAAACAACTTCTATATAAAACAACATTGGATCAAACCACTGCCTACAATGAAAAACTTAAAGAATTGAGAGAAATAGCACCAGCAGATGAAAAAGAGTTCTTTGAAGTTGTGGTGGATCAGGAAGAAGCACAGATTGAAGCTTTAAAATTGTGTGTAGATGGTAAACTAAAAGAAGCAGCCGATTTACTTTTGAATTTTACTAAAAAGTAATTCAATAGAATAGACGCACAAGCTTTGTTCCAATTCGGCTGATCGGCTAGCGCAACTGGTAGGCAAAATAACTGCAAAGCACTATTTTTAAAGTACTTTTCTTTTCATCAACTCGGATTTTCTAACAATCATTTCTTGGTTTTCGAATAAAGCTGGAATAATATTTTCAGACTCCCCAGACTCTTCAATATTGTGAAGAATCCAGTCTTTCATAAGTTGATCACTCAAAGAGTGTTCAATAACTTTATTGACTGGCCCAAAATTTTCTCGTCCCGCTACAAATCGAGTTTGAAAATTCATGACTTTGTTAACTGAATCTACAACCTGAAAGTAGTGATCTAAATACCCGATTTTGATATTTGCAGGCCCCAACAGCCAAAAACCAAAATTCCCAATATTGCTTTCAAAACCATTCGTTCCATTATCTTTTGTTCCCTTACCTATCACATTGCCCGCTTCATCTTCGTAATAAAGATCGTAAACAATTGAAGATGCTTTAACGTGATGTTTTTGAATCAGCACTTCCTCAATTTCAAAGGTAGAACCATAGGCAATAGCATATTCTTTATCCTCTTCTAATGCTCCCGGTTTTTTTGCTGTTATGCCTATATGGTCTCTCAAATGCCACAGCTTATACACAGATATCTCTGGGCCATCAAAAGTCTTTGAGTATGGATTATACCTGGTGTAGCAATCCAGATGCTTGAAGAACCAGATTAACATATCGGGTGTAACACCATGCATAGGTGGGTGCTCAATATAAGCTTCGTATCTTCCGTCTTGATGATAAGTAAAGTATGCTTTAGCGTCTTCAAGTTGTTTATAAGGTCTATTAGGGCCCCAAGCCAGTTGACCTTCTACTTCTTGTACATTTTCTTTTTTATAGTGCATAAGGAATAAGATTTATTCTGGGATAAAAGTATGGCATAATTAATTCCAAAAAATTGTCTTAGTTAAATATTCGTACAAGAAAGTATTACTATTTTTTAGGTGAAGTGGATTTCCAAAATTTGTTTTGATCTATGGAAAAAATTTTAGTCGAATTTAAAAAGGAAATTTTGCAATACTATCAAGGTCTTTCAGAGAAAGAGTGGAAAACCTTTCATCATCAAATAAAACCCAAAGTTTATGAAAAGGGAGTCACAATATTCTCCCAAGCAAAAGTATGTAAGCATGTATTATTCATTGCTGAAGGTATAGTGGCTTCAGAATATCAATCAAAGGAAAATACGGTAATTAATCGCTTCTTTAAACCCAAAGGACTCTGTTCTAATATCGAGAGCCTAATGAGTGGACTTTTAAGTAATGACCGTATTTTTGCTATTACTAAAGTGCAGGGACTTCTAATACCAAAGAATGTTTTTATGGAATACTATTTACACTCTAACAAAATTGGGTTTTACTTTAGATTGAGATTATTGGATGTTATAAGAGAAGACAAACAATTTATTTCTATCAAGACTAATTCTAAGATTGAAAGACAAATTGCTTTTTTGCAAGAAAATTATCCGGAAGTCATCTTAGAAACCCCATGGAAATATATTGCAAATTTTATTGGCGTAACTCCTGCTTGGCTAAGTCGTAAGTTAAATGAAAATCCAAAGAAGTAGTATTGAATACTAGCTTTACCTAACAAAGGCTAAAACATTCTGTACGGAAATCAAGCTGAAAATAACGGGCACTTACATATTTTATCAATCATAGCGACTTTATATAATTGAACAAGATTATAAGCATAATATACTGATGGAATGGTCATCTACTCACCATCGCGAACGGACTTTCACTTCCTCTAACAGCACTTCGGTATCTGTTTCGGCGCTTTTGATGTGAATGAAACTGCCGCTGGCTTTTGATGCCAACATTTGTAGGTTAGCGAGTGCTTTTCGGTCATTACCTAAGCCGACAACCGAGAGCACGATGCGACGGTTGTCCTCTATGCGTTGGCGGTCTTGTGCTGACAAGTTAAACTGTCCGTCGGTCACCAAAATGATTTCGTTGTTACCATCTTCAATAAAGTTCCGTCTCGTATAGTCGTAAGCCAATTGCATCCCTTGATTGGCTTTGGTTGTACCAGCAGCTACGAAACCGTCAATCAATTGGTAAAGGCTGTCTTTCTGAGTCACACCCTGTGTTGAAAAATGAATGACAGCCGAATCAGCAAAGCTCATAAGTGTAAGTCGGTCAATATCGCGTAGTTCACCGATAAGGCGTTTCAAAGACAATTTAAGCAGTGGCAACCTGCGCGAAGACTTCATCGAACCCGAACGGTCAATCAAAAATACCAAGTTATTGCGCTTGTATTGCTCCACACTCAGTTCGGTCACCTCCACAGGCTTGATGGGTGCAGTTGGTATAGTATCGCCGCGACTAGGCGGATTAAGGGTTTGCGTGGAGTCGGTACGTAGTCGGAAAATATCGCCTGAGCCGTAGCTGTGTTTGTACGAAACAAAATACCTATAATCACGCAAAGGTGAAATGCAATAGTAGATTTCTGCATAGTTGCTATTAACACCAAAACCAAGATTTTCGGGTGGAGACCAGCGTGTCCAGGTTTCGTCGAGACGGTTGGAGCAGTAGATGTCTTCAGCTCCATATCCGCCTGGGCGGTTGCTGGCAAAATAAAGGGTCTTGCCATCGGTATCTAAAAATGGCGTAGTGTCGTCAAATTCGGAATTGAGTGGCTCAGGCAACTTTTTAGGTTTTTGCCAACGTAGTTCTGTCCACCTTGCCGATGGGTTTTCGGACTGGCATATATACAGATCTTTTCGACTATTTTCAGCATAGCTCAGCAACAGCGTTTTTGTACGGCGATGGACAAAGGCGTTGACAAACCGGCCTTTGGCTTGCGTTTGCAAGGCCGGAATTTCAAGCTTTACAAATCGTTTTTGGCTGGGCACATACCACGATAAACCTTTCGACTGCACCCAACTGTCGTCAGTCTGCTCAAACCAGCCGTTAACGAGCAGCAAATCATTTTCCACTTGGGCAAATACGTACTTACTGCCGTTAGTGGGTGGGTTCAGACCTTCAGCTTTCTTCTTGGGTTGCCAATAGCCCTCTTTGTTACGTCGGCTGAGCCATATTTCATAACGGCCGTTTGCAGCGTTTTCACTAAAATACAATGTCTGTCCATCTAGCGAGAATACAGGCAAAATCTGATCATCCATTGTGTTGATCATCGGTCCAAGGTTTTCCTTTATTGAACTTATCTGTGCTAACAAAGACAAAGGCGTGGCGCCTAATAACAAAAATAGAAGCACTCTCATTGCGATCGATGATTAATAGGTTGTAATGTGGATGATTTGATCGCCCTGCTTGAACATTTTGCCATTCTGTCTTACGAAGCGTTCCTGCATAACGCTGTTGGTGAGCAAGTTATCCATATAGCGTTTCACTTCCTCGTCGGTCATGGTCACGGGTATCCCAAATGTGAGGACTTCATCAATATACCCGAAAATGAGATTGTTGTACTCACGATAAAACAAATCGGGCGAAACAAAGATGTCGCAGCCAATCACTACACCTCCTGTCACACCCACTATGCCGACGATATTCTCTTTTTGCATAAATTTTTCGTTGAAAAATGCCAGGTATTCATTCTCGCGTCGGATGTACTCGGGCGAATTGGCATGGGCGGTGTAGGCCTCAGTGTTGGATTGGATACGGTCACGGCGATTTTCCTTGGAAATCTCCTTCCATACAGCACTTTGATTCTGCTCCTGATCAATCACCTGCCGCAG
>JBCBCD010000741.1:0-4097 GCA_038530915.1 Bacteroidota bacterium | reverse complement strand
GATGATCCTAAAGAGCAAGAAGCTTTGGCCCGCCGTTTTGGTCGCATTTTGGGATCATCACCTTGATTAGTCTGTAAGTCTTTTTTCCACATTTGATATTGTTCAAGACGATTGCCTTTATATATGAGTATCACTGTTTTGCCTTCCGTTAATTCGGCATTAAACAATTGTGTGACCGGAAAGTCATTCTCTTTGTGCAGTTGAACATCGTATTGATTGGCTACTTTCAGGTACTCTTCCCAATATTGATCAATCAATAATTCATCCATAGGTTGATGGAGTGCCATGGGTTTGGCATCATTGGCCACCATTTCACAATAAACACCAAAGGCAGTGAGCTTTGCTTCGTCTTCTTGGGAGCAAGAAGATAAGATAAAAAGGAAAATTACAAGAAAAGTAAACTGATTTTTCATACTGACAATATAAAAGAGTTTAAACTAAGAATTAGTTTAAAATTCTTCTTATTCCTACTTCAACTCCATAATTGAATAAGTATTCTTTTATAGGACGATCTTTGCTCAAGCTAGTTATATGGTATCTAAAAGTAGGTTGTCCAAAGATTTGAATCTTATCACTAATGGAATAGTTAGCTCCAATAGCTATGGATCCCACAAAATGAAGTTCATTAAAAAACTCACCACTTTGGTTTGAAAAATCAGTTATAATGGCTGTTTCAGTAATCGATTTTACCCTTGTTGTTAAATAGAGAGAAGGTGAAAATCCCATTTCAATAAAGGGGCTGAATTTTTTACGCGACAACTCCAATCTAGCTACTACAGGTACTTCAAGAAAAAAAAATCCTCTAGAGACTTGAACTGTTCTATCAAAACTAGAATCTACATTATTGAATCCTCCCATCCCATCGTGTTCGGTACCCCATATTAATCCATCCACTATTTCATTGTAGCCAACTCTTGCAAGTCTAAGTCCGGTTTTTAAGAATACTTTATTTTTGAGTCTCTTATTATAATTGAAACCAAATCGCCAATTGGTATTTGCCTCTTCTGTATCATTGCGTCTTGTCAAGATATCTTGTATAGCTTGTTCTTCATTTGAAGTACTTAAGTTGCGGAATGAGGATTCGAAACCTGCAACCAGATCAATACTTGAATTGACTTGATTGTAACCCAATGAAGGAAAAGTAAAGCTTAGTAAAACAATAAGTTGTGTCTTTATTTTGCTGTTCATAGCAGTGAAAGGAGTTTGTTTTTCATTAAAACGTAATCCTTTACTCTTAGGACTAAATAAACTGAGTTTTAACATCATTTCAGTTATTTTAATCTTCTAGCGACTGCTTAATCAATTGAATTTCTTCTATCGCTATTTCATTAAGCATTTTTCCATGATAATTTGATCCCATAAAATGATTGGGTTCGGCTGGTAAATAATTATAAGCAGTATCAAAAAACAAAAACTATTGATAATAAGAATGCCTTTTTCATCCTGGGAAAGTTTTATTAACATTAAGATAGTTCACTAAAACCAAAAGGCCTAACACCTCCCGATATTAGACCTTCTAACCTTTAAGTTTATAAACTTATAAACTCCACTTACGCCATATGTGGCGGATTCTTTTTCATGATAGCGCCAATAATCAAACCAATGATGGCACCATAGAAAGCTGGACCAAAAATGATTCCACTTACTGCTTGCACAGCAGGGTTAAACGAAATTCCTACAAAACCCATAGCTTGATCTATTTGCTCTTGTGACATACCTGCTTCTTCGTATTGCTGAACGATACAATCTTTCATTGTATCTACCATAGTAGGGTCGATCACATACATATACAACAAATTGAAAGCGCCCCCGATAGCAGCTGCTATAGCAATCGCAATGAATGCTACCACAAAAGCCCTACCAAAGGTAATGTAACCGCCCAATTCATTATTTCTATGGTGTTGTACTGCTAATGCACCTGCAGCTACCATGATACCGATTCCTACTACCATAATTAAAGCTGAAGAAGCAGAGAAACCTTTACATGGATCTACTAAGCCCAGCATATTAGAAAGAAGTCCCAGTATAACTGAACCTAAACCTGCAAGGCCACCATAGCGCAATGCAGTTGACATATAAGGAACATTTGACTGATCAACGAAGTTGTTTGGAGAATCTAGAGTAGACATATTTTCGAAAGTTGGTTAATGATATGGTTGCAAATTGATAATTAAAATCGGTTTAATTTTCAAAATTTTATTCTAAAAGGGGCTTTTTTTTTACGAATGGAGGGAAAAATTCGATAATTCACCATAGAGGCGCATAGAGTTTCATGAAGTTTGATTGATAGTAGCAATTGCTTTACCCACTAGCTCTTTTCCAAATAATGGAGAATTATTAGACTTAGAGAGTTGTGTATTGGCACTATATGTCCATTTTTCGCCAGCATCAAATACACATAAATTAGCAGCAGTACCCACTTTAATACTCGGTGCTTGTAATTGTAGTATTTGTCTTGGATGGATAGACCATGCTTTGATCAAAATGTTTGCATCAAGGCCTTCATCCAAAAGGGACCACGATTGACTCAAAGCGGTCTCAAGGGCTGTAGCACCAAAAGAAGCATGTGAAAACTCCAATTTTTTGGCTTCTTCTTCTAATGGAAGGTGATTGGAACTGATACAGTCAATGGTTCCATCCACTAAACCTTCAATGAGTGCTTTTCTGTCAGCTTCTGTTCTTAAAGGAGGTAAGAGCTTGAAGTTCGTATTAAAACCTTCTAATACATCTTCAGTGTAAAGTAAATTGTGAATCGCTACAGAACAACTTACTTTAAGACCTTCTGATTTTGCTCTGCGGATACGATCTACCGATTCAGCACAGGATATGTTAGAAATATGGATTTTTGAGTCGGTATATCTTACTAATTCAAGATCACGAGCGATCATCATTTCTTCTGCTAAAATGGGAAGACCTTTCATACCAAGCATTGTGCTCAATTTTCCTTCATTGATCTGACCTCCTCCTGCAATACTTTTATCATGAGGATGATTGATAATAATGCCATCAAATGCCTTCACATATTCTAAGGCTCGTTGCATCATACCATTGTTTTGGATGGGTTTAAATCCATCTGTAAAACCAATAGCTCCTGACTCATGCATGTCTATCATTTCAGTGATGTTAGAACCATCACATTGGGTGGTGATACAGCCCAAGGGGTAAAAATCTACATCCTGATGAAACTTTTGATTCTTGATGTATTTGACGGCAGATTTATTGTCAACTACTGGATGTGTATTAGGTAGGCAAGCTAGTCCTGTAAAGCCTCCAGCTTTTGCCGCCACCGCCGCAGAATGAAAGTCTTCTCGATCTTCAAAACCAGGATCTCCAATAAATACCCCGATATCAAATAAGCCCGGAAAAACATAAAGTTGAGTTTCAGCTTCAACCGATTCTATGCTATTAATAATGCCATTTTCAACCGATAGATTAACTACCTGACCATTAAAAGGTGAATTTGGATCGATAACTATTAGATGTTGAAAATCGTTTTCCATGGAATGCGTCTGACTTTACTTTTTAAAATGTCGATTATTTTTCCAAAGATAGTTTGCTCGTTTTAAATACACAGACTCTGTATTGGGATAAATCAATAATTCATCCAGGTAGAGTATTTCCTTCTTGAGTTCTGGATTTTGAAATACTATTTCAATTTTATTTTTAGGATCAGATAATTGAAAATCCCATTCCAGCATGGCCCAACCATTATTATCAATCACTTTTACCAATTGTCGAGCTTGTTGTACACGCTGATTGATTAGATTTCCATTAGCATCCAACTCACGACAATACATAGTCGTCCTTGCTCTACGATCTGCATGTAAATAAATCCAAATCGCCATCCTCATAGTTGGATTGCCTACTATATTTTTCAAACTGTCTGAAAAGACAACATTCCAATCTTGCATTGTCCCTTGAAAAGCTCCATTACCGAAATAAACAGAATCTGCAGTTTGAGCATCGAAAGTTTTATGTACAAAAGAGATGGTAGAATCTGTAGTTAGATAATTGCCAATTTGTTCCATTGAATCAACTTGAATTTCTTCTTCAATGCTTCTCTTCCTTGCATTTATCTTTTCATTGGGCATTCCATT
>JBCBCD010000740.1:0-4098 GCA_038530915.1 Bacteroidota bacterium | reverse complement strand
ATGGCGCGTTTCTTCTTCTCACTTCTTATTGTGGTTATCATAACATTTTCCTCTTGTAATACCGAAAGTACCGATCAAGGAAAAAAAGATTACAACTTATTCTTCGATTTAGAGGCCTATTTTGAACAAGAGGCAGATCGGCTTGAGGGGAATGCTCCTAAGGTTATAAAAAAAGTAAGTTTTAATGGGGAGGAAGAAATACAAGAATTAGATGACCTCAATTTCAATGTGGAGTTTGCGCCATTTCGTGCATCTAATATCAACCTGCCTTCCTTTTCTGACAAATACAAAGCTGATACAATCTACTATGAGAATGGTAATTTAAAGCTGATGAGTTATACTGCTTTAGATGATAAAAGTAAGACTCGTACAGTGGAATTGAATCACAATGAAAATGGAGCTTTATCTGAAATCATAATTGAAAATAAAGTGGGAAGCTTTACTCAGGCTACCAATCAGGTCTTGAAATATACTGTTGGTAAAAAGATTGAAATTAAAACAGAACAGAGCGTATTATTTGCGGATGCAGAAAAGCTGAACTTTGAAATTATTATCCAATAAAAAAGAGGCAGCGCCACCACAGCACTACCTCAGCCCTAACCAAATAAAACCAAATTATAATTTTTTACCTTGTATCGTGATACAAATATAAGTACTTTGTGTAAAAAATACAATAATTAAGTATTTATAATATTGTATAACTACTCTTCTAAATGGAATAACAAAATACCTTTTTTGTTGAAAAAACTCCAAATATTATTCTTCTGTAATCACTTGTATTATCGTCACATCTAGCTTTTTATATTTGTCTTTAGAATTTTTATTAGAATGTGCTTCTTCTGAAAAATTTAATTTTATATAATCTTCACATTCCAAATAAAAAGGGTGAATGTGTTTTGGTTAAAATTCTATCATTTTTTGCCGATTTGTACATTTTCTAATGATAATTTTATGCTATTTCACTCTGCACAAAAAAAATTGTTTTTTTGTACAAAAAGACCAATGACTCGAAAATTCAAGCTATCGCTAATTGCTGTTATTCTCCTTTGTATACCTGCCTTTTCAGTTGCCCAAGAGGAAGATCAGGACAATGCAGATGCCTTTTTTATTAGAAAAATTTATGACCATTCTTTGACAAAAGGAAAATCATATGATTGGCTCATGTATCTAAGTAATCGGATAGGAGGCAGACTGAGTGGTTCGCCACAAGCTGCTGCTGCTGTAGAGTATACTCGTCAGGAAATGATTCAAATGGGAATGGACAATGTTTACTTGCAAGAATGTATGGTCCCACATTGGATTAGAGGTGAAAAAGAAATTGTTCGTATCGTAAATAGCCCTTCCATAGGGAGTATGGACTTAAGGGCCTTGGCATTGGGGAATTCTGATGGTACCGGACCTAAAGGACTCACTGCCGAAGTAATAGAAGTACAATCGCTAGATGAAGTGGATAGCCTGGGTGAAGCGGTAGCCGGGAAAATCGTTTTTTACAATCGCCCAATGGACCCTACTCAACTAAATACTTTTTATGCATATGGTGGAGCGGTCGATCAGCGTGGTGTAGGACCTGCCAGAGCTGCTAAGTATGGAGCAGCAGCGGCTGTTGTTAGGTCTATGACGATGAACCTTGATGATGTCCCTCATACTGGTGCTACTAATTTTAGACCTGGTGACACAAGAATTCCTGCACTGGCTATTAGCACCAATGATGCTGAATTGTTGAGTGAATTATTAGAAAAAGAAACGGTTCGCTTGTATTTGCGCAACACTTCAAAAATGATGGATGAATTGACCCTATCCTACAATGTAATCGGTGAAATCAAAGGAAGCACCTACCCGGATGAGATTATTGTGATAGGAGGCCACCTTGATTCTTGGGATATAGGAAAAGGAACACACGATGATGGAGCTGGTTGTGTACAGGCCATGGATGTGATCAATATTCTAAAAAGTGTCGGCTACACTCCTCAAAGAACCATTCGTTCTGTGATGTTTATGAATGAAGAAAATGGTTTAAAAGGAGCTCTTGCTTATCGGGATTCTTCAAATGCTCACAAAGAATATCATATGGCAGCTATAGAATCGGATAGAGGTGGTTTTACTCCTCGTGGGTTTACATTTGATGCAGATGAGGCTGTATTTAATACAAAGTTTGAACAAGTATTGAAGTGGTTACCTCTTTTAGAATCTTATGGCTTAAATTTCAAAAAAGGAGGTTCAGGTGCTGATGTTAATCCACTGAAATCTCAAAAGGGATTATTAATCGGTTTTGAGCCTGATAGTCAGCGTTATTTTGATTACCATCATGCCCCGACAGATAGAGATGATGTAGTAAATAAACGCGAATTGGAATTAGGCGTAGCTGCGATCACAAGTTTGGTCTATTTGCTAGATAAGTATGGATTGAAATAAAATGGTAAGCGGGCTCAGCCCGCTTACCATTTTATTGATTTCATCTACTCTGTGAAATTGAATAGTAAAGAAAATCGCAATGTATTATCTAAAGGGTTTCTCTGATTTGTTGTGGGAACCAAGTAAGAAAAATTTAACCCAAATACATTGTATTTTAATCCTAAACCTACAGTAAGGAATTTTCTATTACCCTTTCGAGCATGTTCACTAAAGTATCCTACTCTAACTGCAAACTGTTGATCGTACCAATATTCTATTCCAAAAGAAAACATAAGTTCTCTTAACTCTTCACTAAAACCTTCAGGAGCATCGCTAAAAGAAGAGAAAAGACCTCTAATAGGTGATTGTTCTTTGTGATCTGAAATATCGTTGTTATTTAAGTCACAATCTTCATCATCTCCCTGACAAGGTGTAGGTACCATAAGTTTATTAATGTCTGTCGCAATAGTAATTCGGTTAAACTCATTTAGATCAATTTCCCAGGCAGCACCAAGGCCAATATTAGCGGGTAAAAAATCCCTAACCGTTGAGCGAGTGTAGGTGATTTTTGAGCCTATATTAGTCAGTGCTAATCCTAGCCTAAGGTTACTGGAAGCATTGGAAAGTTGAATAGGCGTAAAGTAAGTGAAAGAAATATCTGCTGCTCCTGCGATACCTACTTCTATTGTCTCTCCACCAGGAGCAATTTGACCAGCGGCAAGGTTGGAGTATATAAATTTTCCAGTTATGGCGGCAGAAAAATTATCACTTAGTTTCCTGGAGTAAGCAAAAGCTACTTCAAATTCATTGGGTCTTCCAGGGATTAAAGGCTGTCCGTTTTCATCAGTAAATTGAATAGACCCTAAAGAGAAATACCTAAGGCCAAAACCAAGTGTTTGGAGGTCATCTATCTTATAAAAGCCTGTTAGGTAGGCCAGATAGACATCATTCAACCCAAGAGATGTTAGCCAAGGAGTATAAGTAGCAGAAACTCCTATTTTATTTTCAACAAAAGCCAACTTAGATGCATTAAAATGCATAGCATTTGGATCGGGAGACAAGCCAATTCCTACATCACCCATTGCACCTGAGCGCGCATCGGAAACAATTCTTAAAAATGGCACAGCACTTATTACAGTATTGACACATGGTTGACCGGATGCATCAATTAAATTCCCATTGCTATCAAAAGAGCATTGACTGTAGGTCAAATTGTAGAAAGTAATACTTAAGTATATTGTTAAAACTAAGGGTAAAAAGTTTTTCATTTTCATTTAATTCATGATGAAATCATTTTACTTTTTGACGCTTTATTTTTTAAGATATTTTTTGATGCTCTTTTTTAACTTTAAACAAAGTGATCTGCTCGATAAAATATTATGCTTAGGATTTATTCATTTGATCAGCAATGTTATTTTTGCAGGAGACATTATATTTTGCTATGACCGAACAACTCATCCATATCAAAGACCTTTCTTTTCGTCCTTTTATTACTAAGGAAGAAATTGCACAAAAGGTATCTGAACTCGGACAAAGAATTAGTGAAGATTATAAAGGGGAGCGACCATTGATCATTGCCATCTTAAATGGTGCATTCATCTTTGCAGCAGACCTAATGCGTGCCATCAATATTGAGTGTGAAATTACTTTTGTCAAATTGGCCTCTTATGAGGGAACAAGTTCTACGGGCAATGTAAAAACGATGAT